>CAMLOC010000405.1 GCA_946481465.1 uncultured Shinella sp.
TCCTCCGTCGCGGCGGATGATCTCGTGCAGGAAACGATGCTGACCGTTTGGCGCAAGGCCTCGTATTTCGATGCGGAACGCGCGGGCGTGGCGACCTGGATCTTCACAATCGCGCGCAACATTCGCATCGACCATCTGCGACGGCAGAAAGACCCGTCGGCTCTGCCGCCGGATGCTGAGACGGCGATGGATACGGTTGAGGATGGAATGCTCGACGCCGAGCGGGACGCTGCGGTGCGCAACGCGCTGACCGCGCTCTCACCCGAGCAACAGACGATCATCCGCCTCGCGTATTTCAGCGAGAGATCGCAGACCGAAATCGCCGATGAATTGGGTATTCCGCTCGGTACCGTGAAATCTAGAACACGCCTGGCCATGAACCGGCTTCGCGGGCTGCTGGAAGACAAACCATGACCACCACACATCACCCAACCGACGAGACCCTGATGCGTTATGCCGCCGGCACGCTTGCCCCCGCGCCCGCCATCGTCGTCAGGGCGCATCTGGCAAGCTGCCCGGCCTGTCGCGGCCGCGTCGGCGAATATGAAGCGCTGGGGGGCGCGCTTCTCGAAGAAACGGAAGCGACGCAAATGTCGGCAACCGCATTGAGCGACGTACTTGCCCTGCTGGACGATGAGGACGCCACCGCCCCCTTCACACCGCCGCCGCGGGCGCCGGTGGAGATTGAAGGCATTCGCCTGCCGGACGCTTTGCGCGGCTGCGATATCGGACGCTGGCGCTGGATCGGGCCCGGTATGAAGATGAGCCGGGTCGGCGTGCCGCAGGATCCGGATGCCAATCTCATCCTGCTCAAGGTCGGCCCGGGCCGCGCCCTTCCCGACCACGGACATGTCGGCACCGAGTTCACCTATATCGTATCGGGTTCATACAGCGATCGTTTCGGAACATTCGGTCCAGGTGATCTCGCGGAAATGGACGAAGACGTTGATCACCAACCGGTCGTCGACAATGGCGATGATTGTATTTGCCTTGCCGCTATGGAGGGTAAAATGTGCTTCAACAATCTCATTGGCCGCATGCTGCAGCCGATCTTCGGGATCTGAACCATGTCGGCGGTGGCGCTCTTCCTTCTTCTGGCCGCTGCTATCTCGCTGGGCATGGCAGCCGTCTGGCTCGCGGTCGTGAAGGGGGCGGGATCCGGCTGGGTCGATACCGTCTGGTCCTTTCTCGTAGGCACGGCCGGCGTCGCTGCGGCGCTTGTTCCGGTTTCAGGCTGGGAGGGCGATGGGCAACGGCGGCTTCTCATTGCAGCAGTGGCCGCGCTCTGGTCTTGTCGTCTTGGCCTGCATATCCTGCGGCGCACGCTGAGGGGGGGCGAGGATCCTCGCTACGCGAAACTTCAGGAGGAATGGGGCGAGCGCTGGCGCGGGCGTCTCTTCCTGTTTCTGCAGATCCAGGCCGCCGCCGCGCTTCTCCTGACCACCACGATCTTCACCGCAGCACGAAACCCGGCCATAGGCTGGCAGTGGAGCGATATTGCCGGCATCGCGATCATCGTCATCACCGTCGTCGGGGAAGGCATTGCCGATGCGCAGCTGGCACGGTTTCGCAGCGACGACACCAATAGGGGCAAGGTCTGCGATGTCGGTCTCTGGGGCCTGTCGCGCCATCCCAACTATTTCTTCCAGTGGCTCGGATGGGTTGGTTATGCAGTCGTGGCTATCGGCCCTGCCGGCGATTGGGGCTGGGGCTGGCTGGCGCTTGCCGGCCCTGCCCTGATGTACTGGCTGCTGGTGCACGTTTCAGGGATTCCACCGCTTGAAGCGCACATGATGCGTTCGCGTGGCGCTGCCTTCACCGCCTATGCCAAGCGCGTCAACGCCTTCTGGCCGGGCGCGCAAAAACGGGAGCAGACGATATGAACCCCGCTGTGACCGCCATCACCGCCGCCGAGCGGCTGCCGTTACCCGATCATGCCCTGCGGTTCGGCATCAGCCGGCTCGTTGGGCGCACGCGCCGATTGCTGGCGGACGGGACCGGTCCGACGGACCGGGACTTTGCGCGCTCCATGAACGAATGGCCCATCGCCGTGCACACGGATGACGCCAATGCCCAGCACTACGAGCTTCCCGCGGCATTCTTCTCGCTGGTGCTCGGCCCGCGCCGCAAATATTCATCCTGCCTCTATGCCTCGCCCGCCACGACACTTGCAGAAGCGGAAATCGCGGCGTTGGAAGAGACATGCCTTCACGCGGACCTCGCCGACGGGCAGGATATTCTCGAGCTCGGCTGCGGATGGGGATCCCTCTCGCTTTTCATGGCAGAGCGCTTTCCGTCCAGTCGCATCGTCTCCGTTTCCAATTCATCCTCGCAGCGGACCTATATCGAGGCGGAGGCCAAGCGCTGCGGTGTTCGCAATTTGACCGTGATCACCGCCGACATGAACACGTTCTCACCAGGCGGCACCTTCGACCGCATCGTGTCGGTGGAAATGTTCGAGCACATGTCCAACTGGCATTGCCTGCTCCAGCGTGCACGCAGCTGGATCCGTGACGATGGGCGGCTTTTCCTGCACGTCTTCTCGCATCGCAAGACTGCCTATCGCTTTGACCATGCCGACAAGGCGGACTGGATTGCGCAGTATTTCTTTACCGGCGGCGTCATGCCCAGCCATGGACTGGTTCGCGCGTTTGACGACAGTTTCACCGTCGAGCGGGACTGGCGTTGGAACGGCAAGCATTACGAGCGCACCGCGCAGGACTGGCTCGACAATTTCGACCGAAACCGCGACGCGGTCCGCACCATCTTCGAGGCGACCTACGGCAAGGACGCATCCGTCTGGATGCGGCGCTGGCGGATGTTTTTCCTCGCCACGGCCGGGCTCTTCGGCCATGCCGATGGAGAAGAATGGGGCGTGAGCCACTATCGCCTCAGCCCCGCCGGCGCAGGCCGGTGATCTTCTTTCTGAAACGCCTCACCGCGATGGTGCGGGCCTATGCGCACCATCCCGACCCGCGTGTCGCTGCGGCGAACATGACTTCCTTGCTGGTCGCGTCGAACCAGCCCTTTTACCCGCTCTATCTCTTCTGGCTGGTGAGTGCCGACGTCACCGCCGCCTGGTTCACATTCCTTTCGACACCGTTCTTTCTCGCCGTACCGGCCGTGGCGCGACGGAATAGCGTGGCAGGGCGGGCTCTACTTCCGCTGGCGGGGATCGGCAATACCATGCTTTCGGCATGGCTCTTTGGCACGGCGTCTGCGGTCGAAATCTTCCTCGTTCCGTGTGGCGTCATCGCATTGTTGGTGTTTCGTCCGCGGGAGCGCGTCATCGGGCTGGCGCTTGCAGCGCTCGTCTTCGGCATTTTCCTTCTGTTGCATGAAGCCTACGGCCAGCCGCTCGCGCGGTACGACGCAGTCCAATATGCCGCTCTGGCGCGGCTCAACCTCCTGAGCGCCGGCATGCTCACCGCCTTCGTCGCGATCCTGTTCTCAGGCGTTCTGGCTCAGACGGAACGGTCAGCCGATGCGACTCGCCACGAGAAAACCGGCTGATGCGCCGATCGCGGTGACGAACGCGCCCCAGGGAATATCGGCAAGCGTGATGGAAAGCGGCCAGTCTCTCAATGTCGCCTGGTTCGTGAGGTCATACGTCGCATAGGCCACTAGGCCGAGGATCGCACCGTTCAGCGCAGCCTTGCCGAGTCCTTCCCCGTCGAGCGCGGGCATCACGGCGAAAAATACGATGCCGGCAATGTAAATCAAATAGAAGACAACGGCCGGCGCCAGATCAAACTGCGGCGCCAGTTTGTCGCCCAGGAGCGGCCTATAAAGCATATCGGCCATCGTCGAAAGCCAGATGGCATCGACGGTCAGAAAGGCGATGCCCGTCGCCAGATAGGCGATGACGATGGTTTTCATACCGATGTCTCCCATTACGTTTGTCGACATTTCTACGCCTTCGTCGCTCTGACGGATCACCTCGGGTGAACCGATCTGCCCGCGCGTGCGTATTGAAGGAAAAGCAACGAGGATGGACCGATGAGGATAGCCGTTCTGACTGCGTTTTCCGCCCTGATGCTGACTGCCGCAGCCTCCCAAGCGCAGCAATCCGCCGATCCAAGCGGTGTCTGGCTGCGCGACGACGGAAACGCGCGTGTGCGCATCGCTCCATGCGGCCGCAATATCTGCGCCACCAATCTCTGGATCCGGGATACCAGCAAGGGCGAAGAGGCCGGCGACCGCCTGATCATGTCGCTTCAGCCCAAATCGCCGGATACATTATCAGGCACCGCCTTTGATGAGAAACGCGAGCGCACTTATTCGATCACGGTGCAGGTTTCCGACAATGCACTTCTCACGCGGGGCTGCATTCTCGGCGGCGTGCTTTGCAAGAACGTGCGTTGGCGGCCGGCCAGATGATGAACGGAAAAAAGCAGGGCATGAAGGAGATTCGGGTTACCAGCATGGCTGACAACGGCCCGCCG
>CAMLOC010000406.1 GCA_946481465.1 uncultured Shinella sp.
GGATCGCGGAACAAGGACAGCCGAAGTCCGGCGAAACCGGCTATACGGTGGCGGATGCCGACGCTAATGTCGCCCGCATGAAGATACTTGTCATCGAAGACGACCTGGAAGCCGCAGCCTATATGACCAAGGCCTTTCGCGAGGCCGGCATTGTTGCCGATCACGCTAGCGACGGCGAGAGCGGCCTCTTCATGGGCACGGAAAACACCTATGACGTGATGGTGGTCGACCGCATGCTGCCGCGCCGCGATGGCCTGTCGGTCATCAGCGAGCTGCGCAAGCGCGGCATCGACACGCCCGTTCTCATCCTCTCGGCGCTTGGCCAGGTCGACGACCGCGTCACGGGCCTGCGCGCCGGCGGCGACGACTATCTGCCGAAGCCTTACGCCTTTTCCGAATTGCTCGCCCGCGTCGAGGTGCTTGGCCGCCGCAAGGGCAAGCCCGAACAGGACATGGTCTATCGTGTCGGCGATCTCGAGCTCGACCGGCTGTCCCACGAGGTGAAGCGCGCGGGCAAGGAAATCCTGCTGCAGCCGCGTGAGTTCCGCCTGCTCGAATATCTGATGAAGAATGCCGGCCAGGTGGTGACGCGCACCATGCTGCTCGAAAACGTCTGGGACTATCATTTCGACCCGCAGACCAACGTCATCGACGTCCATGTCTCGCGGCTGCGCTCGAAGATCGAGAAGGACTTCGACCAGCCGCTGCTGCGCACCGTGCGCGGCGCCGGATACATGATGAAGGACGAGGCGGCGGGCTGACCCCATGCATGGATTGCTCGGCAGGCTGACCGCCCTTTATCGCACGACCGCGGTGCGGCTTTCCGCGGTCTATCTGCTCCTGTTCGCCATCTGCGCGGCCTTCCTCGTCTTCTACGTCTCCTCCATGTCGGAAAGCCTGCTGCGCCAGCAGATGCGCGAGGCGGTGACGCAGGAGGTCGAGCAGATCGAGCGCGTCTTCGACAATAACGGCATGAACGGCCTCCTGCGCACGCTGGAGCGGCGGGCCCGCCAGCCGGGCGCCAATCTCTACATCATAGCAAGCCCGACGGGTGAGGTGCTGGCCGGCAACGTGGCCTCGCTGCAGCCCGGCGTGCTCGATGCCGAGGGCTGGACGGAAACGCCCTTCCGCTACCAGCGCTTCCAGGAGGAGGCGCGCGGCAGCAAGCGGCCGATGGCCTATGCGCAGGTCATCGTGCTGTCCAACGGCCTGCGCGTGCTCGTCGGCCGCGATCTCGGCGAACCGGAGAATTTCCGCAATCTGGTGCGCCAGGCGCTGATGGTGGCGCTCGGCGTCATGGGCTTCGGCGCGCTCGCCATCTGGTATCTGATCGGGCGCAATGCGCTGAAGCGCATGGACCGCATGTCCGGCGCCAGCCAGCGCATCATGGCGGGCGACCTCTCGCAGCGCCTGCCCACCAGCGGCTCGGGCGACGAGTTCGACCGGTTGTCGGAATCGCTCAACACCATGCTCGGCCGCATCGAAAAGCTCGACGAGGGCCTGAAGCAGGTCTCCGACAACATCGCGCACGACCTCAAGACGCCGCTGACCCGGCTGCGCAACAAGGCGGAGGCGGCGCTTGCCGGTGGCGAGCGGGCGGATTACCGCACGGCGCTGGAGGAGATGATCGGCGAATCCGACCAGCTTATCCGCACCTTCAACGCACTCCTGATGATTTCCCGCGTCGAGGCGGGCCAGGCGCCGGCGGAGATGAGCGCGATCGACATCAGCGGCATCGCCCAGGACAGCGCCGAGCTTTACGAGCCGGTGGCCGAGGACAGCGGCCTCAAGCTGGCGACCGAGGTTGCCGAAGGGGTCGAGGTCAAGGGCAACCGCGAGCTGGTCGGCCAGGCGCTCGGCAACCTCATCGACAATGCGATCAAATATGCCGAGGGCAGCGGCGGCGAGCCCGATATCCGCATTGCCCTCGAACGGCGGGAGGGCGAGGTCGTGCTCTCGGTCGCCGACAGCGGCCCGGGCGTGCCCGACGACAAGCGCGAGGACGTGGTGAAGCGCTTCGTGCGGCTCGACGCCAGCCGCTCCAAGCCAGGCACGGGCCTCGGCCTCTCGCTGGCCGGCGCCGTCATGGAAATGCACCACGGCCGCCTGGAACTCGACGCGACCCATCCGGAGCGGGAAAACAATCGGGGGCTGACGGTCAGGATGGTTTTCCCCGTCGTTGCAGGCTGATACACCTTTTCGCGCCGGTCCTTCACCGGCGGGGGCGAGGCGAGGAGACATCATGAGCGCAACGGCAACGACGCGGTTTTCCGATCTTTCGGCGAGCCCCGTGCGGGCTCTCAGCCAGACGGAGGCGAGGTCGGTCCTGTCCGATCTCAAGGACTGGGGCAAGGAACACGCCGCCATCGCCCGGCTCCTTGCCGAAGAGGGGCCGCTCAAGGATTTCATCGTCGCGACCCTGTCGCTCTCGCCCTATCTGCGCGACACGGCCCGCATCGATCCCGGCCTGCTCGCCCGCGCGCTGGAAGAGCCGATCCTGCCTGCCGTGACCGCTGCCATCGACGGCGCCCGCAAGGCCTGGCGGGCGGAGGACGGCGAGGTGACGGAGGCGGTGCTGATGACGCGGCTGCGCCGTGCCAAGCGCGAGGTCGCCTTCTTCACCGCCCTTGCCGACCTTGCCCGCATCTTTGACGCGCGGCGCACCACGGCGCTGCTGACGGATCTTGCCGAGGCGACCACCTCGGCGGCCATCGACCATCTGCTGCTTTCGGCGCATGAGAGCGGCAAGCTGAAACTGCCCGATCCCGCGCGCCCGAGCGAAGGCTCCGGCCTCATCGTGCTCGGCATGGGCAAGCTGGGCGCGGCGGAACTCAATTATTCCTCCGATATCGACCTCGTCGTCTTCTTCGACCCGATGGCCGGCATCGCGGTCGATCCGAGCGAGGTCGTCGAGACCTTTTCCCGCCTCGTCCGCCGGCTGATCCGCATCATGCAGGAGCGCACGGCGGACGGCTATGTCTTCCGCACGGACCTGCGCCTGCGCCCCGACCCCGGCGCGACACCGCTCGCCATCTCGGTCGATTCGGCGATGCTCTACTACGAGGGCAGGGGGCAGAACTGGGAGCGCGCCGCCTTCATCAAGGCCAAGCCCGTCGCCGGCGACCTCAAAGCCGGCGAGGCCTTCCTCAAGGACCTCACCCCCTTCGTCTTCCGCAAGTATCTCGACTATGCGGCCATCGCCGACATCCATTCCATCAAGCGGCAGATCCATGTGCACAAGGGGCACGGCGAGATCGCGGTGAAGGGCCACAATGTCAAGCTCGGCCGCGGCGGCATTCGCGAGATCGAGTTCTTCGTGCAGACGCAGCAGCTCATTGCCGGCGGGCGCGTTCCGGCGCTGCGCCTGCGCGCCACCGAGCCGATGCTGGCGGAACTGGCCAAGGCGAACTGGATCGACACGGCGACGGCCGAGGAACTGACGGAGGCCTACTGGTTCCTGCGCGATGTGGAGCATCGCATCCAGATGGTGCGCGACGAGCAGACCCATGTGCTGCCGGAGACCGAGGCCGAGTTGAAGCGCATCGCCTACATGCTGGGTTTTGCGGACACGGCGGCGTTTTCCGCCCGGCTGGTCGAGGTGCTGAAGACCGTGGAGCGGCGCTATGCGGCGCTGTTCGAGCAGGAGGCGAAGCTTTCCTCCGAGACCGGCAATCTCGTCTTCACCGGCCAGAAGGACGATCCGGACACGCTGGAGACGCTGAAGCGCCTCGGCTTCGAGCGCCCGGCCGACATTTCCCGCACCATCCGCACCTGGCATTACGGCCGCTACCGCGCCACGCAGTCCGTCGAGGCGCGCGAGCGGCTGACGGAGCTGACGCCGGAGCTGCTGCGCGTCTTCGGCGAGAGCAAGCGGGCCGACGAGGCGCTGCTGCGCTTCGACAATTTCATCTCCGGCCTGCCGGCGGGCATCCAGCTCTTCTCGCTGCTCGGCAACAATCCGGCGCTGCTTTCCCTCATCGTCAACATCATGTCCTCGGCGCCGCGGCTTGCCGAGGTGATCGCGGCAAAGCCCCATGTCTTCGACGGCATGCTGGATCCGGGGTTGCTCGCCGAACTGCCGACGCGCGCCTATCTTTCCCAGCGTATCGACGGCTTCGTCTCCGGCGCGCGGCATTATGAGGAAATCCTCGACCGCCTGCGCATCATCGCCGCCGAGCAGCGCTTCCTCATCGGCATCCGCCTTCTGACCGGCGCGATCACCGGGAAGCAGGCCGCCCGCGCCTTCACCCATGTCGCCGATCTCATCGTGCAGGCGGCCTTCAAGGCGGTGCTGGAGGAGGTTGAGGCGGCGCACGGCACGTTCCCCGGCGGGCGCGTCGCACTGGTCGGCATGGGCAAGCTCGGCAGCTTCGAGCTGACGGCGGGCTCCGATATCGACCTCATCCTGCTCTACGACCACGACGGCGACGCCTTCGAATCGGACG
>CAMLOC010000407.1 GCA_946481465.1 uncultured Shinella sp.
ACGAGGACATCCGCGCCGGCGACACGATCGAGTGCTTCCGCGTGGAGCACATCACCCGCACGCTGTAAGCGTCCGGCGGACAGACCATCGTGCGAGCGCCGGACCGTTTCGGCGCTCGCATTTTTTTGAAGGTGACGACCATGACCAGAGCAACATCCTCGGCGCCGTCGCAACGCATGCTGCGCGTGGGCGAGCAGGTGCGCGCGGCGATCACCCAGGTCCTCCAGCGCGGCGAAGTGCGCGATCCTCTTCTCGAGAAGACCGTGATTTCCATCTCGGAAGTGCGCATGTCGCCGGACTTGAAGCACGCGACGGCCTATGTCACGCCGCTCGGCGTCAAGGACCACGAGGCGGTGATCGACGCGCTCAACCGCAATTCGAAGTTCATCCGCGGCCGCCTCGGCCCGCAGCTTCGACAGATGAAATACATGCCGGACGTCCGCTTCCGCGACGATACGAGCTTCGACAACTACAAGAAGATCGACGAACTCCTGCGCTCGCCGGAAGTCGCCCGCGATCTTTCCGCCGAAGACGGCGACGACACGTAATCCAGGAAGATCATGTCCAGACCCCGCAAACCCAAGGGCCGGCCGGTTTCCGGCTGGCTCATCCTCGACAAGCCGTTCGATTTCGGCTCCACCGAGGCCGTCGCCAAGATCAAGTGGCTGTTCAAGGCGCAGAAGGCCGGCCATGCCGGTACGCTCGACCCGCTCGCCTCCGGCATGCTGCCGATCGCGCTCGGCGATGCGACCAAGACCGTGCCCTACGTGATGGACGGCCGAAAGATCTACGAATTCACGGTGACCTGGGGCGAGGAGCGCACGACGGACGACCTCGAGGGCGAGGTGACGCAAAGTTCCGAAAAGCGCCCGGCCGCCGATGCGATCCAGGCGATCCTCGGCGACTATACCGGCGTCATCCAGCAGATCCCGCCGCAATTCTCCGCCATCAAGATCGCGGGGGAGCGCGCCTATGACCTCGCCCGCGAAGGCGAGACGGTCGAGATTCCCTCGCGCGAGGTGGAAATCCACCGTTTGACGCTGATCGGCTGCCCGGACGAGAACACGGCTCAGTTCGAGGTCGAATGCGGCAAGGGCACCTATGTGCGCGCGCTCGCCCGCGATTTCGGCCGCCAGCTCGGCTGTTTCGGTCATATCTCGGGGCTGCGGCGCACCTTCGTCGCACCCTTCGGCGAGGACGACATGGTGCCGCTGGCCGACCTGACGGCGCTCGAGGCAATCGAGGACGAGGCCGAACGGCTTGCCGCGCTCGACGCCTTCCTGATCGATACCGGCGAAGCGCTTTCCAGCCTGCCGCAGATCGTCGTCAACGACGACCAGGCGCACCGCCTGCGCATGGGCAATCCGATCATCCTGCGCGGCCGCGATGCGCCGGTCTCCGCCGACGAGGCCTATGCCACGGCGCGCGGCAAGCTGGTGGCGATCGGCGAGATCGGCGGCGGCGAGTTCCGGCCCAAGCGCGTCTTCGGCGGCTGAGGGAAGGCGGGGAACCAATCTCCGCCGACTTGATTTCACCACAAGCTATGGGCTTTATGGGCCGGCGAGGTTCGTTCGAGGGCGGGCCGGGCGGCGCTTTGCCGTCGCGGCCGCCGGCGGGCGAGGGTGAAAGGGCTGGCCGTTGACGATTGCGCCGACTGACCGAACGGTATCCGACGAGGATATGCACGGGGAAGCAGGACCTGCCGAAAGCCGCCGGCGCATGCATCACCCCGTCGTTTTCTATCTCGTCTGCCTCATCCTCGTCGTCGTCATTCCCGCCTTCCTGTTTTCCATCGTCGTGCTGAAGCGCACCACCGAGGCGCAGGACCGTATCTTCGAATCGCTGCTGCGAACCTCGACAAGCGCCGTGAACCGCGCCGTCGAGCGCGAGATCACGGCCATGTTCTCGACGCTCAACTTCCTGTCCACCTCGGAAAGCCTGCCGAAGGGCGACTATGCGACCCTTCACGCCCAGGCGACCAAGACGCTCGAGGGCACGGACATCTATTTCATCGTCATCGATCAGGCGATGAAGCAGCGCCTCAACACGCGCGTTCCCTTCGGCGCGCCGCTCAATCGTGCCTCCGAGCCGGCTTCGGCGCGCCTGGCGCTGTCGCGCGGCGAACGCATGGTCTCCGACCTCTTCTTCGGCCGCACGGCGCAGCAATGGGTGTTCAACGTCTACATGCCCGTGCGGCTCGCCAACGGCCAGCCCGTTCTCCTGACCCTGACGAAGAACGCCGAGGCGTTGCGGCGCGCGGTCAATCCGGATGTGCTTTCGCCGGGCTGGAACGCGGCCGTGCTCGATTCCAGCGGCACGGTCATCGCCTCGACCGACGAGAAGCAGAAGACCGGACGGCCCTTCTTCCTGCGCGTCGTGCCGTCGCTGCGCCTCGGCGTCAGCAGCATGAAGCACGACGGCGTCGACTACCAGGTCGTCACGGAATTCTCCTCGCTTGCCGGCTGGCGCATGATCGCCTGGGCAAAGTCGTCGGATGTGCAGGCGCCCGCCGTCTCCTCCCTCCTCTGGCTGACCATCGGCGGCGCCGTCTTTGCCGCGCTGGCCGTCATCAGCGCGATCGGCATCGCCCGCGTGCTGTCGCGTGACGTCCGGCTCCTGGCGCATGACGCCCGCCGGCTCGGCGAAGGGGAACGGGTCGCCCCGCGCCCCTATGCCATTTCCGAGCTGGAGACGGTCTCCCGGGCCCTTGCCGAAGCGGCGGACGCGCGGGTGAAGTCGGAAAACGAGGTGCGCTTCCTGATGCGCGAGGTGGCACACCGCTCCAAGAACCAGCTCACGGTCATCCAGGCCATGCTCAACCAATCGGCCGCGAGCGCGGAAAACGCCACCGATTTTGCCGAGACCTTTCGCCGGCGCGTGGCCGGCCTTGCCCGCTCGACGGACCTGATGATCGCCAATGCCACGCAGGGCGTGAACCTGATGGAGTTGGCGAAGAACCAGTTGAAGCCCTTCACGCCGGCCGATGCGGAGCGCGTGCGCATAACCGGTCCCGCCGTGCTCCTCGATCCGCAGGCCTCGCAGACGCTGGGCATGGCGCTGCACGAATTGTCGACCAATGCCACGAAGTATGGCTCACTCGCCAACGAGACGGGGATCGTGTCGCTGAGCTGGACGGTGGCCGGTGAGGACCTGAACCTCGTCTGGCGCGAAAGCCGGGCGGTGATCGACAAGGAGGCGATCGCCGCAAGCCGCAAGGGTTTCGGCAGCGTCGTCCTGGAGCGCATGCTCGGCATGGCGCTCGACGCGAAGCTGGATTTCCTCGTGCATGACGACGGCATCGAATGGCGGGTGACCATCCCGCTTGCACGGTTGCGCGACGAGGACGTTCACCATCATGGCGCCATGCAATGAGGAAACCGGCCCTTTCCCGATGCATCGACAAAAGGTGTGTTTCATGACGTCACTGCTGCATGGGGTCGCCGTCACGGCCTGCCTCGCCCTCTCGGCTTCCACGGCCTTCGCCGCCTATGGCCAGTGCACGGTCGACGACCCGACCGGCACGCCGCTCAACGTGCGGTCGGCCCCGAACGGCGCGATCCTGACGACGCTTGCGAACGGGACCGAGGTCGAGATCGTCGATGAGATGCGGATCGGCGCGAAACACTGGCTTTTCGTCGCGCGGCAGGGCGAAAGGCTCGGCTGGGTGTTCGGTGCCTATATCGTTTGCAAGCAACCGGGCGAAGCGCGCGAGGCTGCGCCGAGCCAGCCGGCCGAGCAGCGTTGACGGGCGTGACGACGGCTCTTTCCTTTCATGAGGGAATGGTTTATAGGCACCGCCAGCAATGCGGGGACTTTCCTGCTTGCCTTCACGGCCATCGCTGGACGACATCCCGGCTTTTGGCGACCTTTGTTCCCATTCATGAAAGGACATACGATGTCGATCACTGCTGAGCGCAAGGCTGCGCTGATCAAGGAATACGCAACCGTCGAAGGCGACACCGGTTCCCCGGAAGTCCAGGTCGCGATCCTGACCGAGCGCATCAACAACCTGACGGAACACTTCAAGGGCCACAAGAAGGACAACCACTCCCGTCGTGGCCTCCTGACGATGGTTTCCAGCCGCCGCTCGCTTCTTGACTACCTCAAGAAGAAGGACGAAGCCCGTTACAGCAAGCTGATTGCTGCCCTCGGTATTCGCCGCTAAGCAATTCCGGCGGGCGTTCTTCATGAGCGCCCGCCGCTTTCTTTTGCGGAGCATATGCTTCGCCGTACCGTTTTGCCTGTGCCGGTCGAGGCCGCCTCGCGAAACGGGATTTCTCCAGCAGGCCGGATGGGCCGGTCCTGCGGAACCAACCGATGACCTGTCATGGGGCAGGATTGCAGGATGCTTCAGGCGTGCGCCTGTCGTCGGCCGGGCTCACGGAGCCCTCGCCCGCAGGGCGCGAGCCGCCACCTGGAAGCCTCCCGTTGTCTTGCC
>CAMLOC010000408.1 GCA_946481465.1 uncultured Shinella sp.
CGCGGGCCGCTCGTCGATGAGGCCGCACTCATCGAGGCGCTTCGGCAGGGCCGTATCAAGGCGGGGCTCGACGTTTTCGAGATCGAGCCGCTGCCAGCCGATCATCCGCTGCGCACGATGCCGAACACCGTGCTGACGCCGCATCTCGGCTATGTCACGCAAGGCGCCTATTCCGCCTTCTACCGTGACGCCGTGGACAATATCAGGGCCTGGCGCGAGGGTGCGCCCGTGCGGGTGCTCGCCGCACCGAAGACGGAGGGAAGAACGTGACGGATATCATCAAGACGGCGGATCTGGTCGACAGCCACGACGCCGAGGTGCGCTTTTGCGAGATGCAGTGGAAGACCTTCGGCCGGCGCAAGGGCTTCCATGGCGAGATCGTCACGCTGAAGACCTTCGAGGACAACAGCCTGCTGCGCTCGACCCTCGAGGGCGACGGCACGGGCAAGGTCCTCGTCGTCGATGGCGCCGGGTCGCTGCGCTGCGCGCTCGTCGGCGACCAGATCGCCGCCCTCGGCCAGGCGAACGGCTGGCGGGGCCTGCTGATCCGCGGTGCGATCCGCGACAGCGCCGATATCGATGCCATGGATTTCTGCGTGATGGCGCTCGGCCAGGCGCCGAAAAAGAGCGGCAAGACCGGTCATGGCGCCCGCGGTGTGCCGCTCGTCTTCGGCAATGTCGAATTCCGCGCCGGGGCCTATCTCTATGCGGATGCCGACGGCGTTCTGGTGGCGGACGGGCCGGTCCATCGGGCCGGCTGAGCCGGCAGGAATGGGAATGCAGCGGCACCGGAGCGGACGCCCCGGTGCCGTTTCCTGTCGGCTTACCCGAGAGCCGCGACGACCGTCTCGGTGAACCGCTTCGTGCCCAGCGGTCCGCCAAGGTCCCGGGTGCGGGTGGCGGCATCGGAAAGGACCCGGTCGATGGTATCCTCGATCAGGGTCGCGGCTTCGATGTGGCGCGCGTCGCCGGCACGCTCGCCGTGCCAGCGCAGCAGCATCGCGGCCGACAGGATCATCGATGTCGGGTTCGCCTTGTCCTGTCCGGCGATATCGGGCGCCGAGCCGTGCTGGGCCTGCGCGGCGGCGTGGTCGGCCCCGGCATTCAGCGACCCGGCAAGGCCAAGGCTGCCGGACAGTTCGGAGGCGAGGTCGGAGAGCGTGTCGCCGTAGAAATTGGTGGTGCAGATGACGTCGTAGCGGCCCGCATCGCGCACGAGCAGCGCCGCCATCGCGTCGATCAGCACCTCCTCGAGCTCGACGTCGGGATATTCCGCCGCGACCTTGCGCACTTCCTTCAGGAAGAGCCCGTCGGTGAGCACGAAGGCGTTGGCCTTGTGCACCGCCGTCACCTTGCGGCGGCGCGCGCGCGCCAGCGCGAAGGAGGCCCTGGCGATGCGCTCGATCGCCTTGGCCGTCACCTTGCGCATGGAGATCGCCACGTCCTCCGTCGGCATGTACTCGCCGGTGCCGGCAAACATGTTGCGGTCGGGATACATGCCCTCGGTCGCCTCGCGCATGATGACGAGGTCCATCTCCGTGCCCCGGTGGAAGACGCCCTTGCGGGTGCGGGCCGGGCGGATGTTGGCGAAGAGATCGAGCTGGGTGCGGAAGGCGGCGGAGACGTTGACACCGCCCTTGTCGCGCGGCGGATAGTCGAGATGAGAGATCGGGCCGAGCAGGGTTCCGTCCATCCCGCGGGCCTCGTCGAGCAGATCGGGGGGTAACGTCGTGCCGATCTTCTCCAGCGAGGCGAAGCCGATATCGCGCGTCGTGTAGCGGAAGCCGAACGAAAAACGACGGTCGACGGCGTCGAGGACCTCGACCGTGGCGCCGACGATTTCCGGGCCGATGCCATCGCCCGGAAGAACAAGCAGTTTCATGATTCCATAAACTCCAGAAACAGGGGGCAGCGGTGGCTCAGGCTGCGGGGGATGCCGAAAGCAGGCTCGCCGCCGGCACGAAGACGTTGCCCTGCATCAGCTTGCGCGCGGTGCGCACCACGCCGCCGCTGATGATCTCGACGGAATTGCCGTCCGGCCGGCTCGTCATGGCGACGTCGATGATGCCCGTCGGATGCTCGATGATGACGGTGCAATCGTCGCCCGCGGGCCGGTCGGCGATGCCGTCCGCCACGGTGCCGGGCACCAGCACACAGGACGAGACGCAAAGCCCCCCCGTCACGGCGAAGGCCGCATGGGTCTTATGCGGCACGAAATAACGCGCCGCCACGCTTCCGCCCTCGCGCGGGGTGGCCAGCATGGCCATTTTCGGCACGACCTTGCCGGTCACGTCGCCCAGCCCCATGCGACGGCCCGCCTCCATGCGCATCGCCTCCATCTTCGCGAAGAAAGCCTTGTCGGCGTCGAGCTCGGCGGCGCTCTCGTAGCCCGTCTTGCCGACATCGGCGGCGCGCACGATCATCATCGGCACTGCGACGTCGATCAGCGTTGTCTTGATCCCGTCGATCTCCTCCATCGGCGTGCCGGTCGGCAGCAGGGCTCCGGTCTTGGAGCCGACGATATCCATGAAGTTCAGCCGGATCTCCGCCGCCGTGCCGGGAACGCCGTCGATGCGGGCGTCGCCCTCGTAATTGACGGCGCCGTCGGGCGTCTCGACGATCGCCTCGATGCGGCTCTGGGTGTTGATGTCATAGATGACGACGCTGGTCTTCGCCCCGCTGACCGGCACCATGCCCGTCTCGATGGCGAAGGGACCGACGCCGGATAGCATGTTGCCGCAGGAGGGCGAGGTGTCGACGATCGCCTTGTCGACGGAGACCTGCGCGAAGAGATAGTCGACATCGACGCCCTCGCGGCTCGACGGACCGACCATGGCGACCTTGCTCGTCAGCGTATCCGCGCCGCCGAGGCCGTCGATCTGGCGGGTATCCGGCGAGCCCATCGCCGCAAGCAGGACGCGCGCGCGGATATCGGCATCCTGCGGAATGTCCTGCATCTTGAAATAGGGCCCCTTCGACGTGCCGCCGCGCATGAGGATGCAGGGGATGGGATGTTGTGCCGGCATGATGCCCTCGCTGGTTGATGTAGACGTTTGCATGCAATTGCATACTTTGAAAATCGGAACGAAGAGCCCCGGCGTCACCGCCGGGGCAGGGGTCAGCGCAGCGGCCAGACCAGTTGGTCGTAGAACTGGTCCTGCAGAAGCCCGCCCGGCAGGTTCATGTGCAGGATCGAGGTCAGCAGCAGTACGAGGCCGACGGCAGCGGCGGTCAGTATCAGCGTCTGCAGCCAGCTCGACCGTGCGACGATCTTCAGGAAGGCGACGAAGAAGCCGACGAGGGCAAGCGTGAAGCCGACGAGGCCGATCGCCGCGACGAAGCCCACCAGCCAGCCGACGAAGCGCCACAGGCTGCCGCTCGTTGCGCCGTCGTCGAGGTCGAAGTTCATGTTGCCGGCCGTGCCGCGTCCCGTGGCGCCCCGGACCTGCCAGAACAGCACGGCGGCGGAGGTCAGCAGGCCGACCACACCGACGGTGATCGGGAACACGGCATCGAGGAACGAATTCTCCGCACCCTCGACGATGGTGAAGACGAAGAAGGCGACGGTAATGGCCGTGAAGATGACCTGCGGCCAGAGGTTCTTGGCGACCGCCGTCTCGTCTTCCTCGCGCTCGAACTCGATGTCGGTGGTGATGCCGCCCGGCACGGCCTCTTCCTTCTGGAGCATGCGCGAGCGGCTGGTGAACCAGAGCGAGGCGATGGTGACGAGCCCGATGACGATGGCGATCGGGCGCAGCGGGAAGCCGTAGCCGTAGAACTGCACAGCCTGGTAGAAGTAGGTTTCGACCTGGCCGGCAAGCACGAAGCCGATGAGGAAGGCGGGACGCGGCCAGCCGAAGCGCTTGAGGAAGATGCCGGTGAGCGCGACGATGAGGAGCGCGACGATATCCTCGAACGACCGGGTCGACTGGAAGGCGCCGAACACGATGATGAGGATCATGAAGGGCGCGAAGAGCACGAAGCGGATGGTGGTCAGCCGCGCGATGCTCGGCGACAGCGCGATGCAGGCCGCCGTGCCGATGACATTGGCGAGCGCCAGCGTCCAGACGACCGTATAGGTGAGGTTGAGGTCGCGGTTCGGGTCGGCCATGCCGGGGCCGGGTTGCAGGCCGATCAGGATCATCGCCGCCAGGAAGATCGCCATCGAGCCGGAGCCGGGGATGCCGAAGAGAAGGGTGGGGATGAGGTTGCCGCCGGCGCAGGAATTGTTGGCCGCCTCCGGGCCGATGACGCCGCGGATATCGCCCTTGCCGAATTGCGACTTGTCCTTGGCGCTCTGCACGGTATGGCCGTAGGAGATCCAGTCCGAAACGCTGCCGCCGAGGCCGGGCATCAGGCCGACGCAGGCGCCGATCGTCGAGCAGCGCAATGTCAGCCACTTCTCCCGCCAGGTGTCGCGCACGCCGTCCAGC
>CAMLOC010000409.1 GCA_946481465.1 uncultured Shinella sp.
CTTGCCGGCCTCAAGAACAACACCGACATCGTCATCCGCCTGCCGGGCCCGGAACAGAGCGTGGCGCGCGAAACGATCAACTACCAGTGCGATGCCGAGCAGCGCGTCGTCGTCGAATATATCAATGCCGGCACGAATGCGCTCGCCGTCTTGAAGATCGGCGAGGAGACGGTCATCGCCGCCAACGTGCTGTCGGCTTCCGGCGCCAAATATGCCGGCGGCCGGTATGAATGGTGGACGAAGGGCGACGAGGCGACGCTCTACGACCTGACCAAGGGTGAGAACGCGCCGGGCGTCAACTGCCGCAAGACCGGCTGAGCCGGCGGCCACTGGAGGGGGACATCGCATGCCCACGTTCCGCGTCGGACAGAAGGTCGTCTGCATCAACGACCGCTTCAAGAACGTCTCGATCGACCAGGGCATCCGCAAGGGACAGGTCTACACCGTCCGCTGGACCGGCCATTACCGCCACTATGTCGACGGCGACTTCTACGGCATCAAGCTGATGGAACTCTACCGCGGCAAGGACGACGGCCCGGAAGGCTACGGCGCCGACGACATGCCCTTCCGCGCCACCCGTTTCCGCCCGCTGGTCAGCGACCGGATCCGCAGCATGCTCGGCATCAAGGCCCCGCAGCCGAAGGTCGTCACCAAGCCCTCCGCCATCCCCTCCGTCCGCCCGAAGCCCCGCGTCGTCACGCCGGAGCGCGAGAAGGAAGACGTCTGACATTTCCTTTGGGAGCGCAACGGCGAGCCGCCGCATCGACAGGCAAGCGCAGACAAAACCCGTTCGATGGAGAACCCATGCGCCACATCCTCCTCCTCGCCATCCTCACCTCGCTCGGCGCCTGCGCAACCGACCGCCCGGCAAACTGTATCGTCACCCCCGCAGACCTCGTCGAGTGCCAGGCGAACTGAGAGCCTCGCCCGAACGGAAAGGCCAGGGCGCACGACAAGAAAGAGGGTTCAGGAGCAAGTGGTGATCCCGCCGCGATTCGAACGCGGGACCCCCAGATTAGGAATCTGGTGCTCTATCCTGCTGAGCTACGGGACCACTGACTGCACCCATACAAAAGCCGGGGCTTTTAGCCAAGCGATTTTCAGGCGGGAAGGCGGCTTTCGGCGAGCTTGACCCAATAGCTCACCCCATGGGGTATCGCATCGTCGTTGAAATCGTAGGCCGGGTGGTGCAGGCCCGCGCTGTCGCCGTTGCCGAGGAAGATGAAGGCGCCGGGGCGGGCGAGCATCATGTAGGAGAAGTCCTCGCCGCCCATCATCGGATCGAGCGCCGGATCGACCGCCGCCTCGCCGGCGATCTCGCGCGCGACGGCGACCGCATGGCCGGTCTCGTCGGGATGATTGGCGGTGACGGGGTAGTTACGGTGGTAGCCGACCGTGATCTCGGCGCCGTGCGCGGCGGCAAGGCCGCCGCAGATCTGGCGGATGCGGGCCTCGGCCTCCTCGCGCATCTCGGCGCTGAGGGTGCGCACCGTACCGGCAAGCTGCGCCGTCTCGGGGATGACGTTGTGGGCGAAACCGGCATTGAACTTGGTGACGGAGACGACGAGGGAGGCGATCGGATCGGCAACGCGCGAGACGATCGTCTGCAGCGCCGAAACCACCTGCGCGCCGATGACGATCGGATCGACCGTCTTGTGCGGCAGCGCGGCATGGCCGCCGCGGCCCGTCACCGTGATATTGAACTCGTCGGTCGCCGCCATGATCGGGCCGGGGCGCGTGCCGAAAGAGCCGACCGGCATGCCGGGCAGGTTGTGCATGCCATAGACCTCGGATATCCCGAAGCGCTCCATCATGCCGTCCTTGACCATCTCGTTGCCGCCGCCGCCGCCCTCTTCGGCCGGCTGGAAGATGACCGCGACATTGCCGGAGAAATTGCGCGTCTCTGCGAGATACTTCGCCGCGCCGAGCAGCATGGCCGTGTGGCCGTCATGGCCGCAGGCATGCATCCTGCCCTTGACGGTCGAGGCCCAGGGCCTGCCGCTCGTCTCCTCGATCGGCAGCGCGTCCATGTCGGCGCGAAGGCCGATCGTGCGGCCCGCGCCCTTGCCCGCGCCCTTGCCGCGGATGAGGCCGACGACGCCCGTGCGGCCGATGCCGGTGACGATATCGTCGACACCGAATTCGCGCAGTTTCTCGGCCACGAAGGCTGCGGTCTTCTCCACCGCGAAGAGGATTTCCGGCTGCCGGTGGAGGTGCCTGCGCCATTCGGCGATTTCATCCTGCATCTGTGCGGCGCGGTTGAGGATGGGCATGCAACACTTCCTGTCATTTCGGCCGCAAAACGGGCCATCTGCATTCGATGGCTTTGCCATCACGGTGCCATATAGGTTAAATAGGGCGACGGTTCGAGACAACTCCCGATTTCGAGGACACAGCCTTGCAGATGAACGGACGAACGACGCGCCGGAGCGCATGGGTTATGCTGCTCGCAGCCTCCCTCCTGGCAACCACGGCAACCGCCGCCCCGCGCATCCTGGTGGACGTCAACACGCTGAAGGTCATCGAGCACGAGGATGCCTTCCAGCGCTGGTATCCGGCCTCGCTGACCAAGCTGATGACGGCCTATACCGTGTTCCGCGCCGTCAAGGCCGGCGAGGTCTCGCTGGAAAGCGCGGTGACGATGACGAAGAACGCCGCCGCCGAGCCGCCGAGCAAGATGTATTACAAGCCCGGCCAGAAGATGACGCTCGACAGCGCGCTGAAGATCATCCTCGTCAAATCGGCCAACGACGTCGCCGTGGCGATCGGCGAATCGGTCGCCGGCTCGGAACAGGCCTTCGTCGCCCGCATGAACGCCGAAGCCGCCCGCATCGGCATGAGTTCCTCGCATTTCATCAATCCGCACGGCCTGCCGGGCAAGGGCCAGTACACGACGGCGCGCGACCTTGCCGTGCTCGCCGTGACGCTGAAGCGCGAATTCCCGCAATACGCCCTCTATTTCGCGCTGGAAGGCTTCACCACCGGCAAGAAGCAGTATCCGAACTTCAACATGCTGATCGGCCGCTTCGACGGCGCGGATGGCATGAAGACCGGCTTCATCTGCGCGTCCGGCTTCAACCAGGTCTCGTCCGCCACCCGCAACGGCCGCAGCGTCGTCTCGGTCGTGCTCGGCTCCGACAGCCTCGGCGCGCGCGCGGACATTTCCGCCGGCATGCTGGAAAAGGGCCTGACGATGCGGGCAGGCAATGTACCGACGCTGGGCCAGCTGCGCCCCTATGGCGAGACGCGCGACATCGTCGCGGACGTTTCTAAGGAGATCTGCTCGAAGCACGCGGCCAAGGTGCGCAGCGAAAGCCGCGACGAGGCCGGGCGCCAGAAGCTCGTCTCGCCCTATATCCACGAATTGAACCGGCCGCTGAAGCTGGTCTTCGCCGGCCTCATGGGCGGCGACACGGCCAAGCCCGCCGGCAACGACGAGGTCGCCGCCGGCGACACCGGCGGCCTTGCCAACGTGCCGATCCCGATTCCGCGCCCCACGACCTTCTGATTGGAAAAGACCATGACCCTTGCTGAGCGGCGCGTGCCGGTTTCCGTGCTGACCGGGTTTCTGGGCGCGGGCAAGACGACCCTGCTCAACCGCCTCCTGAAGGACTCGACGCTCACCGACACGGCCGTCATCATCAACGAGTTCGGCGAGGTCGGCATCGATCACCTGCTCGTCGAGCAGTCGAGCGACGGCGTCATCGAGCTTTCCGACGGGTGCCTGTGCTGCACGATCCGCGGCGAGCTGGTCGATACGCTCGCCGACCTGATGGACCGCATGCAGACGGGCAGGATCCAGCCGCTGAAGCGCGTGGTGATCGAGACCACCGGCCTTGCCGATCCCGCCCCGGTACTGCAATCCGTCATGGGCAATCCGGCGCTCAGCCAGTCCTTCAGCCTCGACGGCGTGATCACCGTGGTCGATGCCGTCCACGGCCTGTCGACGCTCGGGAACCATCCCGAGGCGGTCAAGCAGGTCGCCGTCGCCGATCGCGTGCTGATCAGCAAGGTCGCGCTTGCCGATGCCGCGGCGGTGGAGGCGGTGAAGCGGGAGATCGCCGCGCTCAATCCGCGGGCGAGCGTCTGCGACATCGATACGCCCGACCTCGTCGGCCCTGCCCTTCTCGCCAACGGCCTCTACGATCCCGGCAGCAAGATCCCCGACGTCCGCCGCTGGCTGCATGAAGAGGCGCACGACCATCATGGTCATGATCATGGCCACGACCACGACCACGACCACCATCATGACCACGGCCACGGGCATCACCACCACCATGGCCACCAGCACGCCCATGACGTGACCCGCCATGACGCGACGATCCGCTCCTTCAGCATCGTGCACGACCGGCCGATCGACCCGATGGCGCTGGAGATGTTCATCGACCTCCTGCGCTCGGCGCATGGGGAAAAGCTGCTGCGCATGAAG
>CAMLOC010000410.1 GCA_946481465.1 uncultured Shinella sp.
GGTCGCCGTAGCGCATGTTCTCGCGCGGGATCATCTCGTCGCGGCGGATGATGCCCTCGCCGCGACCGAGGTCGACGATGACGTTGCCGTATTCGACGCGCTTGACCGTGCCGTTGACGATTTCGCCGATGCGATCCTTGTATTCGTCGTACTGGCGGTCACGCTCGGCTTCGCGCACCTTCTGCACGATGACCTGCTTGGCCGACTGGGCGGCGATGCGGCCGAAATCCATCGGCGGCAGCGGATCGGCGATGAAATCGCCGAGCTTGGCGTCCGGGTTGCGGTCGCGCGCCAGTTCCAGCGGGATCTGGGTCGAATAGTCCTCGGCATGCTCGACGACTTCCAGCAGGCGCTGGAGGCGGATCTCGCCGGTCTTGGAATTGATGTCGGCGCGGATGTTCGATTCCGTGCCGTAACGCGAGCGGGCCGCCTTCTGGATGGCGTCGGCCATCGCGGCAAGCACGATCTCGCGGTCGATGACCTTTTCACGGGCCACGGCATCCGCGATCTGCAGAAGCTCAAGCCGGTTCGCACTGACTGCCATTGTCTCAGGTCTCCATGGTCAGGCCGGGGCCTCGGCCTCCGGCGTCTGGAGCGGCGCGCCGCTCCGGTTCCGTCCTCTCCGTCCCGCCCGCAAAGAGGGCAACGCCCCCGGGACGGAACGCACTCACAAATTCATTCGTCGCCGTCTTCGTCGTTCTGGTTCGCGGCCTGCGCGGCCTTGGCCTTCTTGTCGGCGGCCAGCGCATCGCGGATCAGGTCGTCGGTCAGGATCAGCCGACCCTCGGCAAGCGCCGTGAAGGGGATGACGACCGTCGGCTCGTCGCCGGCGGCGGGCTGGTCCCGCTCCAGGGTGAAGCCGTTCTCGTCGGCCGCGACGATCTTGCCGCGGAAGCGCTTGCGGCTGTCGACGAGGATCGACGTCTCGCACTTCAAGAGGTGGCCGAGCCAACGCGAGAAATCCGACTTGCGGACCATCGGCCGGTCGATGCCGGGCGACGAGACCTCGAGATGATACGCCTTGTCGATCGGATCCTCAACGTCGAGCACCGGCGAGACGGCCATCGAGACCTTCTCGCAGTCCTCGACCGTCATCGTGCCGTCGGGCCGCTCGCACATGATCTGCAGCGTCGCGCCGTTCTGCGCCGAGAGGCGCACGCGCACCAGCTGATAGCCGATCTGCTCGATGGTCGGCTCGATGATGTCGGCGACGCGCCGGTCGAGACCGGTCTCGACGATCAGCCGCGGCTCGACGGCCGCATTTCCTGTTTCACTCGTGTCGGACATGACATGCCCTCCCGGGATTGTCGTTATCATGCACTCGATCGGGCCAATAAAAAAGAGCGGGTCCTCGCGGGCCCACTCTTCATCTGACGATCAAGAATTTGAGGCTGATATAGACCGTGTTTGTCATAATTGCAAGGTCGGCGCTCGCTGCCGCCTGTGGGCGGCCCGATCCTCCACCTTTTGCCGCCGGCGGCTTGCCCCTTGCGCGCTATGGACTAGATTGCAACCAACGCTGCGTCGAGAATGAGTGCCTGCCCTTGCCAGACCGGACATCCCCCCTCGCCCCTTTCAGGAACGAAACCTTCCGGGTGATCTGGGCAGCCAGCCTGATCTCCAATTTCGGCGGGCTCATCCAGTCCGTCGGCGCGGCCTGGATGATGGCCTCGATCACCTCCTCGGCCAATATGGTGGCGCTGGTCCAGGCCTCCACCTCGCTGCCGATCATGCTGTTCTCCGTCGCAGCCGGCGCGCTTGCCGACAATTTCGACCGGCGCAGGCTGATGCTGACGGCGCAGTGTTTCATGCTGACCGTCGCAATCGGCCTGACGCTCTGTACGTGGTACGGCGTCATCACGCCCTGGCTGCTCCTGACCTTCACCTTCCTGCTCGGCTGCGGTACGGCGCTGAACAATCCCGCCTGGCAGGCTTCCGTCGGCGACATGGTGCCGCGCGAGGATCTTCCCGCCGCCGTCTCGCTCAACAGCATGGGCTTCAACCTCGCGCGCAGCGTCGGCCCGGCCATCGGCGGGGCGATCGTCGCCGCGGCGGGGGCGGCGGCGGCCTTCGCGGCCAATGCGCTCAGCTACTTCGCCCTTCTCTATGCGCTCTTCCGCTGGAAGCCGAACGTCTCGCCGAGCGGCCTGCCCCGCGAGGATTTCGTGCGCGCCATCTCGGCGGGCCTGCGCTACGTCTCCATGTCGCCGAACCTCGGCAAAGTGCTTCTGCGGGGCTTCGCCTTCGGCCTTGCGACGAGCTCCATCCTCTCGCTCCTGCCGCTGATCGCCCGCGACCTCGTTTCGGGCGGGCCCTTGACCTACGGCATCCTGCTCGGCTGTTTCGGGCTCGGCGCGATCGGCGGCGCGCTGATGAATGCGCGGGTGCGCGAGCACCTGACGACGGAGACCATCGCCCGCCTCGCCTTCACCGGCTTTGCCGTCAGCGCCAGCGTTTCGGCGGTCAGTTCCTCGGCAGCGCTGACGGGGGCCGTGCTCCTCATCGCCGGCGCCTCCTGGGTCCTGGCGCTCTCGCTGTTCAACACGACGGTGCAGCTCTCGACGCCGCGCTGGGTCGTCGCCCGGGCGCTCTCGCTCTACCAGACGACCACCTTCGGCGGCATTGCCGCGGGGAGCTGGATCTGGGGCACCACGGCCGACACGCACGGCGCCGAAGCCGCGCTCCTCGCCTCGGCGGTGGTGATGATCGCCGGCGCGGCGCTCGGGCTTCGCTTCAAGCTACCCGAGTTGCAGAGCCTCAATGTCGACCCGCTCAACCGCTTCAGCGAGCCGGACCTGCCGCTCGACCTGAAACCGCGCAGCGGGCCGATCGTCGTCCTGATCGACTACGAGATCGCCGAAGGCGACATACCGGAATTCCTGGAGGCGATGACCGAGCGGCGGCGCATCCGCATTCGCGACGGCGCCGGCCAGTGGGCGCTGATGCGCGACCTGGAGAACCCGACGGTCTGGACCGAGACCTACCATGTGCCGACCTGGGTGGAATATGTGCGCCACAACCAGCGCCGCACCCATGCCGATGCCGCCAACGGCGAGAAGCTGCGCCTCCTGCACAGCGGCGCCGAGCCGCCCCGCGTCCACCGCATGATCGAGCGCCAGACGATCGTGCCGCACCAATACGAGCGCTTCAAGCGGCAGGCGGATATCCACTGACGGCGAAAAGCGCTATCGCAGCTTCGCCTTGAGCGAGGCATCCGGATAGCAGGTCGGCGTCAGGCCGCTCTTGGCCTGCCAGTCGCCGAGCGAGCGGCGGGTCTTGTAGCCCGGCAGGCCGTCGACCTTGCCGACGTCGTAGCCCTTGGCGACGAGTGCCTTCTGCATGGCGAGCACGTCCGAGCGCAGCATCCTGCCGACATCGCCCCATTTCCCCTTGAACGACCCGCTGCCATAGGCGATGCGATCGGCAAGGTTGCCGATGAAGAGGGCGTAGAGGTCGGAATTGTTGTATTCCTTCAGCACGTAGAAATTCGGCGTGACGATGAATTCCGGCCCGTGCGTGCCGGCCGGAACCAGCATCATGCCGGACGCCTTGGCCTCGCCTGCGGGAAAGCCCTTGCCGGAAATGCGGGTGATGCCGCCCGACGCCCAGGCGGAAATGGGCTTTGCCAGGTCAGGCCCTTCCTGCGCGCAGGAGACGCCTGCCGGGATTAAGACCTCGTAGCCCCAGCCGCGACCCGCCTGCCAGCCCTTCTTCGCAAGATAATTGGCGATCGAAGCGAGGCTGTCGGGCACCGAGCCCCAGATGTCGCGCACGCCGTCGCCGTCGAAATCGACGGCATATTGCAGGAAGCTGGTGGGCATGAACTGCGGCTGGCCGAGCGCGCCGGCCCAGGAGCCCTTCAACTCAGCCACCGTCCTGTCGCCGCCGTCGACGATATGCAGCGCCGCGACCAGCTCCTTGCGGAACATGTCCTTGCGCGTCGACATGAAGGCCTTGGTGGCGAGCACATCCACCGCCGAATACGGGATCTTTGCGCTGCCGAAGCCGGATTCCCGGCCCCAGATCGCGACGACGATCTCGCCCGGCACGCCGAAGCGCTGCTCGATCTTGCGGAGCGTCGCTGCATGGGTTTTCGCGAGGCTGCTTCCCCGTCCCGCCAATCCCTGCAGGCGCTTTTCGGAGAAATAGGCGCCGGGGGAGGAGAACTCCGCCTGGCTCTGCGACTGCTCCTTCTTGGGCTTCGAGCCGGGCGGCACGAGGTCGGGCAGGTCCCAGTTGAGCGTCACGCCCTGCATCGCGGCCCGGAAGGTCTTCTCGCTGACGCCGGTCTTCTGCGCCGCGGGCCAGAGGTCCTTGTCGATCCAGGCGCGGAACATTTTTTCGACCTCGGCCTTCGAGGCGGCCTGGGCGGGAAGGGCGGCGGCGAAGAGCGCCAGTGCAAGTATGGATGCGAAGCGGGCGCGA
>CAMLOC010000411.1 GCA_946481465.1 uncultured Shinella sp.
GGCCGCCTGCATGTCGAGGAACTGCACCTCACCCGTATTGGCGAGGTTGAAGACAAGCATGTTGGGGTAGCGGCCGGGCGGGGCGTCGAAGCGCAGGCGGTTTCCGGCGGCATAGATGTCCTTCACCGGCGTCAGCGAGACGGAGCCCGGATTCTGGCTGGCGAGCGCCTTGAGGAAATCGAGCAGCACATATTTGTCCACCACGGCCTGGATGCGGTCCGCCCCGACATTCTCCGCCGCCACGTCGCCGTTCGGCGTGTAGAAGACGCCGCTCGCCACGTCCCAGCGATAGGGCGTGCCGGTGCCGTCCGCATTCTTCGGTTTTTCCGCCGCGCCGTCGATCTGAAGGGCGATACTGCCCGTCCAGCCAAGGTCCTTAGCCGGCTTGATGATCTTCTGCGTTTCGGTTCCGGCAGTGCCGGCATCGCTGCTCGTGCCGCTCGTATCGGCGGCGGCAACAGGAATGCCGCGCGTCAGCGTCACGACGACCTCGCCCTCGGAACGGGCGACCTGCGGCATGAAATTCGGCACCTGCAAGGCTTCCGACCGGTTCTTCACATTGGAGAAGATATAGTCCTCCAGCTCGATGCGGGTGATGAGGCCGTTGCCGTCGCGGTCGGCGCTGCCTTCCACGGCGCGGGCGAAGCTCCAGCTCAGCGCGCCGCGCGGCTCGCCGTCGATGATGACCTCGGGCGTCGGCTGGCTTTCCAGCGAGGCGGCGAGCACCGTCACCTGCTTGAAGTCGATCTCCTTGAGATTGGCCCCGGCCAGCGCCTCCTGCGAGGGCGGCGCGAGCTTGACGGTGACGGCCGGCGCCAGGCGGCTCTTGCCGCTGACGGACCGGCTCATGCCGCCGGAAAAGCAGCTGTCGGACACGAAGAGCACATGCACGCCCTTGCCTTCCGCCTCGCCGAACCAGGCGTTCATCTCATTGTCGACAATGATCTCGTTTGCGGTTTCCTCATGGCGGTTGCGGTCGAAGCCCGGCAACTGGAGAAATTCGTCGAGCCCGTCGGCCTCGTCGCCGGCGACGAGTTCGGGCATCTGCGCGCCGTGGCCGGCATAGGTGAAGATGATCGTATCGCCCGCCGCCGCCCCGGCCACCATCTCGGTCCAGGCCCTGCGGATATCGTCCTTGCGGGCCTCGGCATTGGTGAACTTGCGGACCGTGAAGCCGGCGGCGCTCATGGCGCGAGCGACGTCCTCGGCATCGCGCACCGCCCCGTCGAGGCTGACATCGTTGGGATACTGGTCGACCCCGACGACGAGCGCGTGGGTCTGCGCCGCAAGGGCCGGAAGCGGCGCAGCGGCAAGGCAGAGCGCCAGCGCAGTCGCGGCAAGGGAACGACGCGACCTTCCCCGGACAGGGCAAACAGGCTCCAGCGGGCGGGACAGCGTGCGCATCATTCCACGTCCACTTCCACCCGGCGGTGCAGCTGGTTCAGCGTTTCCGTGTCATAGGCGCTGGCATCGTCCGGCTTGAAGGGCTGGTCCTCGCCCTTGCCTTCCACGGTGATCGTGCCGGCATAGCCGTTGCCGGCAAGGTAATCCTTCAGCGTCTCGGCGCGGGCGACGGAAAGCTTGTAGTTGGCCTCCGCCGAGCCGACGGGGTCCGTGTGGCCGATCAGCGTGATCGCGGCGGGCTTGACCGTCTTCAGGCATTCGGCGAGGTCCTTTGCCGCCTCGATGCCCTCCGGCGTGAAATCCGCCGTGCCGAAGACGTAGCGCACGGGCGTCGACTTCTTCTTGATCTTCACCCCGCGGAAGGAGATCTTGCAGCCGCCGCGCATGGCAAGCTGCACGGGCCGCGGCGCGGCAAGACGCATTTCGCTGGCAAGCTTGTCGAGACGCAGGATGTATTGCTCGTCCGGCGCCATCCAATCCGGCGTCATCGTCTCGTTCGAGCCGTCCTCAAGGGCAAGCTGGTAGAAGCGGGCGGCCTGCTCGTAGTCCTTGCGTTCGCGCGCAAGGTCGCCGAGGGCGTCCAGCACCTGCCAGGGGCCGCCATATTGACGCTGCAGGTCTTCCAGCGCCTGCCGGTGATCGGCAAGCCGGCCGCCGTTGCCGACGGCGGTCGCGATGCGGTTGAAGGTGGTCAGCGCCGCGATGCGGCCGGTCAGCGCGCGCTCGTTGGCGCTGCAATTGGCCGTGCCGGCCGTTTCCGCAAGTGCCCGGGCCTTCTCCTCGTCCCCTGCATTGAGCGCCTCGACGACACCGGTAAAGGCCTCACAGGCCGCGGCGGCGGGCGCCGCCCCGGCCAGTACGAAGAGTGTCGCTGCAAGGGATCGCATCAGCATTGTCGGTCCAGCCCTCATGTCCTCATGGAAGAAATCGGCAGGGGCCGTTACGGCCCCTGCCCGTGTGTCACTTGATCTCGAAGGTCACCATCTGGACGCCGCTTGCCCCATTGTCCTTCTCGGCCTGCTTGGCGAGGTTGACGGCAAGGCCGCGCGTCAGCGGCTGCTTCGAGCCTGCGGCCAGTTCCTTGGCCTTCTCGGCCGTCAGCTTCTGGTCGCCGAGGCCGCCGGCGCGGCAATAGGCGATCATCGTTTCGCCGGGAGAGGGCGAATCGAAGGTCAGGTTGCCCGTGCCCGGCTGCGGGATCAGGCGGCGTTCGCCGGCATTCAGCGTCGTGCTGCCGATCATCACGTCGGGGATGATCTCCACGTTACCGGTGTCCTCCACATACATCACCTGCAGCTCGCAGGCATGGTTGGTGCTCAGCTCGAAGGCAAGGTAATCGCCGACCTTCGCGCTTGTCGAGGGCACATGCACGGCAAGCTTCACCTTGCTTTCCTGCGCCTTGTCGTCCTGCTTGTAGGGCGGGACGTAGGCCTTCTCCTCGGGCTTGGCATACTGGTCGCCGCCCGAAGCCTGGTCCGCCGGCTTCTGCTGGTAGTCGGTGGCGGCCTGTTCCTGCTTCTGTTCGGGCTTCTGCTCCGGCTGCTGGTAGCCCGAATTGTCGGCCGAATACTGGGCGGCATTGCCCTCCGGATTGACGCCGCGCTTCAGAGGCTCGAGCTGGAGAAGCGGCTGGAGCATGAAGGCATATTGCTCCTCGACCTCGACGCGCGGGATCGTCGCGCCCGATTCGAGCGTCGCCACCCAGTCGATGCCGATGCGCAGCGCGTTGACGTCGGTGAGGCGGCGGATGTCGGAGGCGAATTCCTCCGGCGTCATGTCGAACACGGCGGCAAGCTGCTCGAAGTTCAGCTCGTCCTCGTACTTGTCGGCGAAGTAGGTGAAGATCTCCGCGCCGCCGGGGGCCTTCAGGCTGGTCTTGCCGCCGCCGGCCGTGGCTTCCGTGATGCCGAGGCGGTCGAGCGCGGCGACGAAGCGGTCCGTGTCGCGCTTGTAGACCTCGTTCAGCTCCTCCTGCGGCACATAGACGGCGAGCAGCTCGTCCTGCTGGTCCTTGGAGAACAGCGTCGACGTCTCGATATGCTCACGCAACTGGTCGCGCTTGGACAGGATGCCGTCGAAGTGGCAGTCGAAGCACGAGCGGGCATTGATGATCTCGACGCCCTTGCCGATCGGCCGCTTGCGGAAGGAGACGATCGCCGTCGGGCCGATATCGAGCTGGTCGCCCTTGTCGGTCGAGAGGTAATAGCCCTGCATGCCGTTCGGAAGCGAGAAGATCATTTCGCCGCCGTCATGGTCGAAGGCTTCGAGGCCGGCCTTGAGGCGCACACCCTCCGGTCCTGCCGGGAAGCGCTTGAGCACCTGCTTGCCGACGTCGCCGGCAAAGTCGTAGGACTTCCAGTAGTAGCCGCCGAAGGGCATGTCGTGCCGCTCCAGCATGCGGTTGTGGTCGGAAACGCCCGAGGAGCCGTCGGCAAAGCCGGCGCGCACGATGCGGCGACGCTCGATATTCTGCTCGACGGGCACGCCGAAACGCTTCTCCAGCTCGGAAATGTTCGTCGGCAGCTTCATGAGGCGGTTATAGACCTTCGGCCTTGCGCCGTTGCTCATGAACCAGTCGACGCGCATGATCGGAAGCTGGGTCTCCGTCGCCTTGGCAAGCGAGTGCAACTGGGCGTCGCTCGCCGGGTCGACGCCATAGAAATATTCGTTGATCAGGAAGTCGTAGTCCTCCTGGCTCCATTCGAGATCGCGCAGGTCGACGCGCACGAGCAGGCCGTCGGAGCCTTCCACCTCTTCCGGAAGCACCAGTTCGGGCCCGTAGGACAGCGAGTTGAGCAGCTTCTTGAAACCGCCCGCCAGTACCCGCATGCGCTTCAGGAAGGTTTCGTGGCTCTCGCAGCTCATCATGCCGTTGTACTGGTCGCGATAGCTGAAGTAGCGCATGAAGGGCTGGTCGTGCTCGTCGACCTTGGAAATGTCGCGCAGCGCCAGTTCGACGAAGTCGAGATATTTCAGCATCGGCCGCGCGCGCTCGGTCTTGGTGGCCGAAACCGCCGTGG
>CAMLOC010000412.1 GCA_946481465.1 uncultured Shinella sp.
CCGCCCTGCCCTTCCACCAGCGCATTGGTCGCCAGCGTGGTGGAGAGCGAGACGAGGCCGATGGCCGAGACGGGGGCCCTGGCCGTCTCCAGCACCGCTTCGACGGCGCCGGAAATGCCGACCGAGAGATCGTGGCGGGTGGTGAGCGCCTTGGCGCGGGCGACGACGCCGGCGGTTTCGCTGTAGAGAACGGCGTCCGTATAGGTGCCGCCGGTATCGATGCCGAGTAACAAATGGTCTGCCACGAGAATTCTTCCGTACCGCCCGCCGTCTCTTTTCAAAGCGCGCCGTGAATGGTGTTATGCCATGTCAGAGCCAAATGCCACCATCCCAGCGGCGACATAAGGTGAAAGAACGAGGAGCCCGTCCAGTGATCGACCCCATTCTACGAAAGCCGCTTCTGGCCGCCCTTTTTGCCGGCGCGGCGCTTCTGGCCGGCGGCCTGCCCGCAGGCGCCCAGGAGAACGATGACGAGGAGCAGTACCAGGCGCAGATCCCCGAGGTGGCGATCTACAAGGCGATGCTGGATGCCAACAAGCAGACGGGCTGGGTGCAGTTCCGCAATTTCGCCGACCAGCAGCTCATCTATTTCACGAGCCTGCAGACCATGCATTGCCGCCTGTCGGAGATCCGCTATTCGATCAACAACGACACGCTCGACCAGCGCTTCCCGCTGGCCAAGTGCGATCCGGAACTCCCCTTCAACCTGCCTTCGGACGACAGCACCAACTGGCTCTATATCGGCCTGAAGCCCGGCGAGGCCAAGACGATCGCCGTCCAGGCGGTGTGGGACGACGGCAGCGGCAGCGAGATCGTCGTCTACCAGCCCTGCAAGAACCCGGAGGCGACCTGCGCCTCGATCAAGACGATCAAGAAGTCGAAGAAGCGGGCCGACGAGCCGTCACCCGCAACGCCAGTCCGTTAGAAGGCTGCGTCGTCAGGCGCTGCACGGGCCAGGGGCGGGTTTCCGCCGTCATGTCGAAACGGAAGCGGCGCATCAGGACGCCGAGCGCGATGATCGCCTCCTGCATGGCGAAGGTCGCGCCGATGCAGATGCGCGGCCCCGCGCCGAAGGGCAGGTACTGGAAGCGGTGGATCTGATCCCGGTTCTCCGGCAGGAAGCGTTCCGGAATATAGGCGCGCGGCTTCTGCCAGAGCAGCGCATGGCGGTGCAGCGTCCAGGGCATGACGAGGATGGTGACGTCCTTGGGAATCTCGACCCTTTCCCCCTTCGGACTGATCCAGACGTCGTCCGAGATCGCCTCGCGGTTGATCGAGGGCGCCGGCGGATAAAGCCGCATCGCCTCCTCGAAGGCGGCGCGCGTCCAGGGCATGAGGTCGAGCCAATCGACGGGATCGGCGCCGCTCGAAAGCACCCGGTCGATCTCCTCTTCCATCGCGTCGCGCACATGGGGCGAGTTGGCGACGCAGTAGAGCGTCCAGGCGAGCGCCCGCGCCGTCGTCTCGTGGCCGGCGCCGATGAAGGTGAGGATATTGTCCTCCACCTCTTCCATCGTCAGCCCTTCCGGCCCGGCCGCGCGCAAAAGCAGGGTCAGGAAATCGTTCGGCGCGGCGTCATCGTCCTTCATGCGGGCGAGGCGCAGGTTCATCGTGTCGCGCACGATCCCGCGGAACTTCTTCAGCACCTTCAGCCCGCCGATCCGCGTCACCCGCGGCACCCAGGACGGCGCGCGCAACAGGTCCATGGGATCGACGCGGCCCATCGAATGCAGGAGATCCTCCACGTCGTCGGCAAAGCTTTCCGACCGGGTGACGATCTCGCCGGAAAACAGCGTTTCGGACAGAATGGCGAAGGCCAGCTCCGTCATGTCGTTGCCGATGTCGAAGACCGCGCCGTCCGCGCCCTCGTATTTCTTCGCATAGCGTTCGGATTGCGCCAGCATCTGGCTGGCGAAGCCCCGGGCGTGGCGCGGGGTGAAGATCGGCGCGACGGCCTTGCGCGAGCGGCGCCACACCGCCCCTTCCGCCGTCAAAAGCCCGTCGCGCAGGATCGGGCGCAGCACGAGCTGGCGCACCACGGCCATCTTGTAGTTCTGGGCATTGTCGACGAGCAGGTACTTGATGAGGCCGGGATCGTTGACGATCAGCGTCCTCTCGCCGAAGAAGCGCGTCATGATCCAGGGCAGCGTATAGGAGGGCTCGCCCCACAGTTCCAGCGGGTTGCGGAAGACGGTGCGGATGATCTCGAGCTTGGAGGGCGGCACCGTGCGCGGGATCGGCGCCGGCGGTTCGAACGGCTCGGGACGCATGTCCATCATCAGCCTCCTTGGAAACGGCTCAGCGCGAAGCGTGAGCCAACAGGAAGGCCAAAGTTAGAGCAGGCCCTGAAGTTCCGCCAGCTTGTCGTTGACCAGCCAGCCGTAATAGTTCTCTTCCGGCCAGGTCGCCTCGCCGGCGGCGCGGCGGGCGGCGAAGGCGGCCGCGCGCGCATCGGGATTGCCGATATTGTAGAGCGTCGCCGTCAGCCCCGGATTCTTCGAGATATCGACGCCGGCGATCTTCCTGTAGGCGTCGATCGAGCGGCGGATCGAGGCGGCCATGTAGGCGAGCGAGATGTCGGGATCCATGATCGCCTGGTAGACGCCGGCCGCATCGTTCTCGTCGAGCCGGTCATAGCCGGAAAGGCGCGCCACGTCGTCGGTCAGCGTCAGCGCCGTCAGCGGATTGATCTGGCCGAGCCCGAAGGTCTGGCCGGCATAGAAGGGCTGGAAGAACACCGCGCTGAAGCGGTTGTTCGGGAAGGACGCGCCGCCGACCGTGCGGCCCTTGAAGGTCCGGTTCCACACCGTCTCGCGGCAGGTCCAGAGCGCATAGGAACCCTTCTTGTCCGCGCATTTCGCAAATTCCGGCCGGGCGACGAAGTCGCCGACATTTTCGCCGTCATAGGCGAAGCGGAACGAGCCGGTATAGGAGGCGGCCTTCACATAGTAGCTCTGCAGCCGGTCGTAGGCGTCGACATTATAGGTGTGCTCGCCGACGATGGCGCCGACCATATGGATGGGGGCGATGCCGTACTTGCCCGCCACCGCCTTGATCTTGCCGGTGAGCTGGCCGTCATTGGCGAGGAGATCGCGCACCTTCTCGTATTTCGCGTCGAAGGAGGTCTTGCCGGCCTTGGTGCGGCGCGTGGAGGCGCCGGGGATCTGCGGCTGCTCGGCATTGCGGTTGCCGGCGGGCACGACATCAACCGCCAGGGCCGCGGTCTGGCCCTCGACAAAAAGGGCGGCTGCAAGGGCAAGCACGGAAATGAGCTGTCGCACGGGTCCGGTTCCGTCTTCTCGTAATGTCGGCATGGCACGACCGATGCAACGCAAACATGTCGGAATGATGCCGGGGCGCGGCAATGCCTATGCCGCGCGACGCGTCCTGTCGAGGGTTTCCGCCATCAAAAATCCGGCACCGGCAGCCGCAAGGGCGGCCACCGGTGCGCAAACGTCACAGAATGTAGCGCGACAGGTCCGTGTTGGCCGCAAGCGTGCCGACATGCTTGTGCACATAGGCGGCGTCGATGAGCAGCGCGTTGCCGCCCTTGTCCGGCGCCTCGAAGGAGATCTCGTCGAGCACCCGCTCCATCACCGTCTGGAGACGCCGCGCGCCGATATTCTCGACGCTTGCATTGAGCTGCACCGCCACGTCGGCCAGCGCGTCGATGCCGTCCTCGGTGAAGTCGAGCTCGACATTCTCCGTCGCCATCAGCGCCTTGTACTGGCGGATGAGGCTCGCCTCCGTCTCGGTGAGGATGCGGCGGAAGTCCTCCTTGGTCAGCGCGCGCAGTTCGACGCGGATCGGCAGGCGGCCCTGCAGCTCCGGCAAAAGGTCCGAGGGCTTCGACACATGGAAGGCGCCGGAGGCGATGAAGAGGATGTGGTCCGTCTTGACCGGCCCGTACTTCGTGGCGACCGTCGTGCCCTCGACCAGCGGCAGGAGATCGCGCTGCACGCCCTCGCGGGAGACGCCCGCGCCCATGCCGCCGTCGCGCGCGGCGATCTTGTCGATCTCGTCGATGAAGACGATGCCGTCGTTCTCGGCCGAGCGGATCGCCTCGCGCTGGATCTGCTCGTTGTCGATGAGCTTGTCGGATTCGTCGTCGATCAGGAGCTTGTAGCTGTCCTTGACCGTCGTCTTGACCTTCTTGGTGCGCCCGCCCATCGCCTTGCCGAACATTTCGGAGAGGTTCAGCACGCCGATATTGGCGCCGGGCATGCCGGGGATCTCGAAGCCGCCGGGCATGCCGCCGCCCGTATCGGCGACGTCGATCTCGATCTCCTTGTCGTCGAGCTCGTTGCTGCGCAGCTTTTTACGGAAACTGTCGCGCGTCGCCGGCGAGGCCGTCGCGCCGACCAGCGCGTCGAGCACCCGTTCCTCGGCGTTCATGTGCGCCTTGGCCGTCACCTCGGC
>CAMLOC010000413.1 GCA_946481465.1 uncultured Shinella sp.
TCGTCGTAGAAGTGGCGGGCGATGCGGGCGGCATGCGCGCTTTCGACGAAGCGGCATTCTTCCGGAAAAGTATAGGTGTTCAGCCATTCCAGGAGGTTGGCGGCGTAGGAGCCGATCACCTGCATCTGCGGGAAATGCAGGTGCGTGTCGATGAGGCCGGGCAGGATGAGATGCGGGCGATGGTCGATCTCCTCCGCCTCTTCGGGCGCGGCCGCGCGGACCTCGGCATAGGGGCCGACGGCGGCGATCTTGCCGTCCTCGACCAGCAGGCCGCCGTCCTCCTCATAGCGGTAGCTTGCCGTATCGTCGATCGCGACCGGGCGGCGGCGGAAGGAGAGCAGGCGCCCGCGGATGAGGGTTGTCGTCATGGCGGTCGGCTTCCTTCTGCTGCGGTTTCGAACCAGGCGGTAGGCATGGCTGCGTCCCGCCTGCAGATAGATCCCGCGGGCGGCAAGGGCAATTGCCGTTTCGCGTTCGAGCATCCCATATTTCGGCCCGGCGGTCACACCGCCGTCGGCATGGTCGCCAGGATCCAATCGCGGAAGGCACGGATCTTCACGATGTTTCGGCGGTTTTCCGGATAGGCGAGCCAGTAGTCGCGGCCGTCGTTACAGGTGAGTTCGAAGGGCTGGTAGAGCTGGCCGGCGGCGACCTCCGCCCGGAAATGGCCGGGATTGAGGATCGCGACGCCCTGGCCGGCCATCGCCACCTGTGCGTCGATGGTCTGCACGCCGAGTTCGTTCGGGGGAAAGCGCTCGAGGCCCGGATTGTCGATGCCCGCCGCGGAAAACCAGGTGCGCCACCAGATGTCGAGCGGGCTGATGATCGGCAGCTTCAGGAGGTCCGCCGGCTCCGTTATGCCGCCGATCCTTTCGGCCAGCGCCGGGTTCAGCATGGGCGCGAAGTCCATGCGCATGACCCGGTGGCAGGTCAGGCCCGGCCAGTCGCCCTTGCCCCAGCGGATCGAGACGTCCGCCTCGTCCCGCGCAAAGTCGATCAGGTCCTGCGAGGTGGAAAGCCGGACGGCGATGGTCGGGTGCTTGAGCTGGAAATCGCCGAGCGTGCGGCTCAGCCATTGCGTGGCGAAGGTGGGCGTCGAATGGATGTGCAGCTTCTGCTCGGCCGCCCCGCGCAGGTCCGCCACCGCTTCGGCCAGTTTGGTCAGACCCTCGGCCACCTTGGGCGCCAGCCGCTCGCCGGCCTCGCTCAGCATCACCTGCCGCGGCTGGCGCAGGAACAGCGTCTCGCCGAGCGTCTCCTCCAGCAGCTTGATCTGGTAGCTGACGGCGGTCTGCGTCATGCCCAGCTCGTCGCCGGCGCGGGTGAAGCTGGCATGCCGCGCGGCCGCCTCGAAGACGCGAAGCGCATTGAGCGGAAAGTTGCGCGACATCTTCAAGGCCAAGTTCTCTTTATGGATGCAGACGAAGGTTCGATTGGAGTTCCATCATCTTTCGGCGCATCCTGCAAGCAATGGATGGGATTTACGAGGTTTTACCATGACATGCGTCGTCGACGAGGCCCCTTTGGGCCATCTGCCGTTCCGCAAGGAAGGGCTTTGGCATAAGCTCTCCCGTGTCTTCCGCCGGCGAAAGCGTGCGGCAGGTCCGCGCCTCGATCCGCGCGAATTGTCCGACTTCATGAAGCGCGATCTCGGCTTTCTGGACGGCCGCGGCTAGCCTGCCGCGGCAGCGGCGTCCCTCTGCCGCCCGGCGGCGAAGGCGAGCAGCACTTCGGAGGCGGTCATCGCGGCGATGACCTCCGGGCGCTTGTCGCCCACCGCCATTCCGCCGATCGGCAGGACCAGCCGGTCGGCCGCGCTGCGCTCGATGCCCTGCCGCTCCAGGTGGTGCAGGAAGGCGCCGCGCTTCGATTTCGAGCCGACCATGCCGACATAGGCAAGGTCGGGGCGGCCGAGCGCTTCCTGCCCGATCAGGAAATCCAGCGCATGGTCGTGGGTGACGATGACGACGGCCGAACCCGGCGGAATGTCGGCGACCAGCGCCTCCGGCAGGGCGGCCAGGCGATGGTGCACCTCGGAGGTGAGCTGGTCGAGTTCGCTCTGGCGCGCCTCTACCACGAAGACGTTGAGCGGCAGCATGGTCAGCGCATCCGCCAGCGCCCGGCCGACATGTCCGGCCCCGAAGATCCAGACCTGCGGCTTCTGCCGTTCGTCTTCCGCAAGGCGCGCATCGAGGGCGCGGCGGGCCTCTTCGTCGGCAAGGGTGAAAGTGAGTTCGACCCGGCCGCCGCAACACTGGCCGATCTCGGGTCCGAGCGCGATGTCGAGCCTCGCCTCGCCGCCGGCATCCGCCAGCAGCTTCCGCGCATTCTCGATCGCGTCATATTCGAGTTGTCCGCCGCCGACGGTGCCGTGGATCTCCGTCGGCGCCACCAGCATGAACGTGCCTTCGTCGCGGGGGGTCGACCCCTTGGCGGAGGCGACCTCGACGATGACGACGCGGTGTTCGCGGGCGAGAAAGCCCTCCAGACTGTCCTGCAGAAAGTTCATGTCATCCTTCTTTGGCGGCCCTCGGCCGTCCGATGGCCGGCGCGCGCCTTGGGCGTGGATGCGGGCCTGGGGCGCGGCACGATGCCCGCGCGTGCGTTTATTGGGCGGTCCAGCCGCCATCCACCGATATATGGGTGCCGTTGATCGATTTGGCCGCATCGGAGGCGAGGAAAAGCGCGATGGCCGCGACCTCGTCGACCGCGACGAATTCCTTGGTCGGCTGGAATTTCAGCATGACGTCGGACTTCACCTGGGCCTCGCTGATGCCGCGGGCCTTGGCGGTGTCGGGGATCTGCTGCTCGACCAGCGGCGTCAGCACGTAGCCGGGGCAGATGGCATTGGCGGTGATGCCGTTCTCGGCGACTTCCAGCGCGACGGTCTTCGTCAGGCCCATGATGCCGTGCTTGGCCGCCACATAGGCGGATTTGAACGGCGAGGCGACGAGGCCGTGCGCAGAGGCGACGTTGATGACGCGGCCCCAGCCCTTGCGCTTCATGTGCGGAATGGCGGCGCGGATCGTGTGGAAGGAGCTGGAGAGGTTGATCGCGATGATCTGGTCCCACTTTTCCACCGGGAAGTCCTCGATCTTCTCGACATGCTGGATACCGGCATTGTTGACGAGCACGTCGACGCCGTCGAATTCCTCCACCGCCGTCTCGATGAGGTCGGAAATCTCGTGCGGCTTGGTCATGTCGGCCGGGTGATAGAGCACGCGGCCCTCGCCAAGTCCGTCGAGCCTGGCGCGGATTGCCTCGATTTCATCCGCCGCGCCGAAGCCGTTAATGACGACATTGGCGCCGCTTTCGGCGAAGGCGGTGGCGATCGCAAGGCCGATGCCGCTGGTGGAGCCCGTGACGACGACGCTTTTCATGCTTGCTGTCTCCCGATCATGCTGCGTTGCGGTAGCCTACGCCCAAAACTCGCGCGATGACAATTGCGTTTTCCGCGCGGTACAATCCCGCTGGAAGCACGGCGCGGCTTGCGTTTTATTTTCCTTTGACATTCGTTTTGGTATCGTATTGAAGATTCCGAAGGGCCTGGGAGCGGTCCGTAGCTGGGAGGAAATGATGGGCGGATATGTTCTCGCGATCGATCAGGGCACGACGTCGAGCCGGGCGATCGTCTTCGACGGTAGCCAAAAGGTCGTCGGTTCCGGCCAGAAGGAATTCACCCAGCATTTCCCGCAATCCGGCTGGGTCGAGCACGATCCGGAGGAAATCTGGGACAGCGTCGTCTGGTCCGTCAAGGCCGCGCTGAAGAAGGCGGGCCTTGCCGCTTCCGACATTTCCGCCATCGGCATCACCAACCAGCGCGAGACGGTTGTCGTCTGGGAGCGCGAGAGCGGCAGGCCGATCCACAATGCCATCGTCTGGCAGGACCGCCGCACCGCCTCCTATTGCGACAAGCTGAAGAAGCAGGACCTCGAAAAGACCTTCACCCGGAAGACCGGCCTGCTGCTCGATCCCTATTTCTCCGGCACCAAGCTCTCCTGGATGCTCTCCAATGTGAAGGGCGCGCGTGCGCGGGCTGCCCACGGGCACCTCTGCTTCGGCACGATCGACACGTTCCTGATCTGGCGGCTGACGGGCGGCAGGTCGCATGTCACCGACGCCACCAATGCCAGCCGCACGCTGATGTACAATATCGGCACGAATGCCTGGGACGATGAGCTGCTCGACATCCTGCGCGTGCCGAAGGCCATGCTGCCCGAGGTGCTGGACTGCGCGGCCGATTTCGGCGTGACGGAGAAGAGCCTGTTCGGCGCGGAGATCCCTATCCTCGGCGTTGCCGGCGACCAGCAGGCGGCGACCATCGGCCAGGCTTGCTTTGCGCCCGGCATGATGAAGTCCACCTACGGCACCGGCTGCTTCGCGCTGCTCAACACCGGCACCGACATGGTGCGCTCGAA
>CAMLOC010000414.1 GCA_946481465.1 uncultured Shinella sp.
CGATGCGCTCGGTCGACATGCAGATCTGGCCCTGGTTCATATAGGCGCCGAAGGCCGCGGCGGCGACGGCCGCGTCGAGATCGGCATCGTCGAGCACCACGAAGGGCGCCTTGCCGCCGAGTTCCAGCAGCGCCGGCTTCAGGTAGCGCCCGGCGGTCTCGGCGATGATGCGGCCGACGCGGGTGGAGCCGGTGAAGTTGACCCGGCGCACGGCGGGATGGGCGATCATCGCCTCGACGATGGCGGCGGCATCCTCCGGCGCGTTGGAGACGGCGTTGAGCACGCCTTCCGGCAGGCCGGCCTCGTGCAGCGCGTCGACGATCAGCCGGTGGGTGCGCGGGCAGATCTCCGAGGTCTTCATGACGACCGTGTTGCCGCAGGCAAGCGGCGTGGCGAGCGAGCGCACGCCGAGGATGACCGGCGCGTTCCACGGCGCCATGGAGAGGATCACGCCGGCCGGCTGGCGCATGCCCATGGCGAGCGATCCGGGGCGGTTGGAGGGGATGATCTCGCCGGTGATCTGCGTCGTCAGCGATGCGGCCTCGCGCAGCATGTCGGCGGCAAGGCCGACATTGAACATCGCCCAGCCGGCCGTCGCGCCCGTCTCGGCGGCCATGGCGGCGACGAAATCGGCGGTTCTCGCCTGCAGCTTGTCGGCGGCGGCAAGAAGCAGCTTGCGGCGCTGGCCGGGGCCGGTCGCCGCCCAGGCGGGAAAGGCCTTCGCCGCGGCGTTGACGGCCTGGCGCGCATCCTCCAGCGAGGCGGCGGCGACCTCCGAGGCGACCTCGCCGGAAATCGGGTTGATGCGGGTGAAGGTGCGCCCGTCGGAGGCGGCCTGGTCGAGGTTGTTGATCTTCAGTCCAAGGACGGACATGGTTTGCTCCCTGCTTGACATTCAGACGGTTGCGCCGAGGAACGCGCGCTTCACCGCGTCGTCGTTCATCAGTCCTGTTGCGGTATCCTCGCCGACGATGCGGCCTGCCTCCAGCAGGTAGCCGCGGTCGGCGATCGAAAGGCTCATCTTGACGTTCTGTTCGACGATCAGGAGCGCCAGGCCGCTTTCGCGCACCCGGCCGAGCGCGGCGAAGAGTTCGCCGACGACGACCGGGGCAAGGCCGAGGCTCGGCTCGTCGAGCATCAGCAGGTCCGGCTTCGACATCAGCGCGCGGCCGATCGCCACCATCTGCTGCTCGCCGCCCGACATGGTGTTGACGAATTGCCGCCGTCGGTCCGCGAGTTTCGGAAAGAGGCCGTAGACCAGCTCGCGACTCGCCTTGCCATGGGCGCGGGCGCGCCGGGCATAGGCGCCGAGGGCAAGGTTCTCCTCCACCGTCAGGTCGCCGAAGACGCCGCGGCCCTCCGGCACCAGCGCGATGCCGGCCTCGAGCACGAGATGGGCGGGCCGGCCGGCAATGTCGCCGCCGGCAAAGCGGATATCGGTGCCGGGATCGGGCCGGACGAGGCCGGCGGCGGCCTTCAGCAGGGAAGACTTGCCCGCGCCGTTGGCGCCGAGCATGACGACGGTCTCGCCCGTGCCGACGGTGACGGAAATCCGGTCGAGGGCGAGGTGCGGGCCGTAATGGAGGGAGAGGTCGCGGATTTCAAGCATGGCCGTCTCCGAGATAGGCGCGCAAGACCTCCGGGTCCCGCAGCGTCTCGGCGGTCGGGCCGTCGGCGATCTTGCGGCCGGCATTCATGACGATGGCGCGCCCGCAGAGCGCCCGGATCGCATCCATCACATGCTCGACAAGGAGCACGGTGATGCCGCGCTCCTTCAGCGACAGGATGAGGTCGATGCCGGTGCGAAGCTCCGTCGGGTTGAGGCCGGCGAGCCATTCGTCGAGCAGAAGCAGCTCCGGCTCGGCGGCGAGCGCCCGGGCAAGCTCCATGCGCTTCTGGTCGATATAGGTGAGAGAGCCGGCCGGCTGGTCGGCGCGTCCGGCAAGGCCGACGGCGGCAAGATGGGCGTGGGCTTCCTCGTGGGCCGCCTTGCCCCAGAGCGTCCGGCGGCCGAAGGCAAGCGCGGTGACGACGTTTTCCGCGACCGTCAGCGAGGGAAGGGCGCGCACCAGCTGGAAGGTGCGGGCGACGCCTTTCCTTGCGATGCGGTTCGGGCCGAGGCCGGAAATCGCCTCGCCGTTGAGGGCGATCCGCCCGCCGGTCGGCGGCAGGAAACCGGAGATCATGTTGAGCACCGTCGTCTTGCCGGAGCCGTTCGGGCCGAGCAGGCCGACGACCTCGCCGCGCTCCAGCGAGAAGGAGACGGCATTGACGGCGGTGAGCCCTCCGAAACGCTTGGTAAGGCCGGTTAGGGCGAGAAGTTCGCTCATCGCGCCCCGCCTTTCCTTAGCCGGCTTTCGATTGCCGCCAGCACGCCCTTCGGCAGAAGGAAGACGATGGCGATGAAGACGAGGCCGAGGATGATCGGATAGTGGTTCGGAAAGTTGGCGGAAAGCCACTCGAAGAGCAGGAAGAGCGGAATGGCGCCGAGCAGCGGGCCCCACAGCCGGTCCGCCCCGCCGAGCAGCGCCATGATCAGCGTCAGGAAGGAGATGGTCGGGTTGAAGACGATGCTCGGTTCGATATAGGTCCAGCGCGGTGCCTGGATGGCCCCGACGAGCGTGATGATCACGGCGCTTGCGGCAAAGAGCGCGAGCTTCAGCCGCGTGATGTCGATGCCGCAATGGCTTGCCACCACCTCGTCGTCGCCGATGACTTTCAGGGCGAGGCCCCAGCGCGTGCGGCCGATGCCCCAGGAGAGGAGGAAGGTGACGGCGGCGAGCGCCAGCAGCTGCCAGTAGATGCCCTCCGGCGTCACGGGCAGGAAGATGTAGCGGCCGAGCGTGCCCGTCACGTTGACCTCGTACCAGGTGACGAGCTGGCGGATGAGTTCGGCGAGCCCGAAGGTGAAGATCACGAAATAGACGCCGGCGAGGCGCAGCGTCGAGAGCCCCACGACCAGCGCCACGGCAAGGCCGATCAGGGCCGCGACGAGAAGGACGAGCGGATAGGGCAGGGTCTCGCTGAGGACGCCGACCGTATAGGCGCCGATGCCGAAGAAGGCGACGGTGGCGAGCGAGACATAGCGCGTGGGGCCGGAAAACAGGCCCCAGGCGGTGGCGAGCACCACATAGCCGGTCATGCCGATCATCAGCGTCACCGCATAGGGGCCGGCGAAGAAGGGCAGGGCGGCAAGCGCGGCGAGGACGAGGCCGGCGACGAGGAGGCCGGCAAGCGTGCGTGCCGTCATCGCGCGCTCCTTCCGAAGAGGCCGGCGGGGCGCCAGAGCAGGATGGCGAGGAAGATGAGGTAGGTGGCGGCGAGCGTCAGGCCGGGATCGACATAGGTCGCCACGACGGTCTCGACGAGGCCGAGCAGCAGGCCGGAGAAGAGCGCGCCGAGAATGTTGCCGACGCCGCCCATGATGACGACGATCAGCGCCTTCATGGTGAAGACGACGCCGGCCGTGGCGGTGAAGGTCTGGTACATGGAGATGACCACGCCGCCGGCCGCCGCCAGCGCCCCGCCGATGGCGAAGGCCGTGCGGGCCGCGCGCTCGACATCGATGCCGACGAGAGGCGCCGAGGCGGGCGAGACGGCGACGGCGCGCAGTGCCGTGCCCCAGAGGGTGCGGGTGAGAAGCAGGTAGAGGCCGCCGCCGAGGACGATGGCGAGCGCGAACGCCAGGAGGCGGTTCGCCGCGATCGTGGTGCCGAGCACGCTGACGCCGATATTGAGATAGCTGTAGCTCGTATAGTTGCTGCCGAAGAAGACCAGCATGACGCCCTGGATGACGAAGAGCAGGCCGAAGGTGGCGAGGATGGAATCGATCTCCAGCGTCTCCCGGCTTTTCGCGCGGCGCACCAGCGGGCGCATCATCAGGCCGTAGACGAGATAGCCGAAGACAAAGCCGAGCGGCACGGCGGCAAGAAGGCCAAGCACCGGATTGATGCCGAGGCCGTTGAACAGCACATAGGCGAGGAAGGCCGCCGCGATGATCGTCTCGCCATAGGCAAGGTTCATGATGCGCGCGATGCCGTACTGGAGCGTCAGCCCCATCGCGACCAGCGCATAGGTTCCGCCGAGCACGAGCCCGGACAACAAGGCCGTGACGAGCATGGCCGCTCCTTACATTTGCCGGCCGGCCCCGTGGACCATGCCGTTTCAGTCGATGACAGAATGCCCCTCATCCGGCCTGCCGGCCACCTTCTCCCCGTGAACGGGGAGAAGGAAACCCTGCCGCGCCGTCTTCTCAGGCCGCCAGCGTTCCGTGGGGCATGTCCCCTCTCCCCGCTTGCGGGGAGAGGGTTAGGGTGAGGGGCACATTTCAGATCGAACGGGTGATGCCGCCGTCGACACGGATGTTCTGGCCGGTGATGTAGGCGGCGCCGTCGGAGGCGAGGAAGGCCACGGTGG
>CAMLOC010000415.1 GCA_946481465.1 uncultured Shinella sp.
ATGGGCATCGGCGCCTCCTCGGCAATCATCATGCTGGTCATGATCTTCTCGATCATCATCCCCTACCTCTATTCCGAGATTCGCGGAGGCAAAGGCCGATGAGCGCGCAGAACCCCGACAACATCATCACCCACGGCAAGCTGACGCGCGCGCTCATCTACACCGCGCTCATCCTGTTCGCGGTCTACTACCTGCTTCCGCTCTACGTCATGCTGGTCAATTCGCTGAAGCCGCTGGACGAGATTCGCCAGGGCGGCATGTTGAACCTGCCGCAACAATGGACGATCGAACCCTGGCTTTCCGCGTGGTCGACGGCGCAGATCGGCGTGCAGCCGACGGGCCTGCGCCCCTTCTTCATCAACTCGATCCTGATGGTCGTGCCGGCCGTCGCCATCTCCACCGTCATCGGCGCGCTCAACGGTTATGTGCTGACCAAGTGGCAGTTCAAGGGCTCGAACGTCTTCTTCGGCCTCCTGCTGCTTTCCTGCTTCATCCCGTTCCAGATCGTGCTGATCCCGATGGCGCGCATCCTCGGCCTCATCGGCCTTGCCGGTTCACTGTGGGGGCTGATCCTCGTCCATGTCGTCTACGGCATCGGCTTCACCACGCTCTATTTCCGCAACTACTACGAAAACTTCCCGACCGAGCTGGTGCGCGCGGCGCAGATCGACGGCGCGAGCTTCTTCCAGATCTTCTACCGCATCCTGCTGCCGTCCTCGGGGCCGATCATCGTCGTCTCGGTCATCTGGCAGTTCACCAATATCTGGAACGACTTCCTGTTCGGCGCCTCCTTCTCCGGCGCCTCGACGACGCCGATGACGGTGGCGCTCAACAACCTCGTCCAGTCCTCGACGGGCGTGAAGGAATACAACGTCCATTTCGCGGGCGCGATCCTCGCGGCGCTCCCCACCCTCATCGTCTACATCGTCTCCGGCCGCTACTTCGTGCGCGGCCTGATGTCCGGCGCCGTGAAAGGATAACGCCCATGTCGTTCCTCAAGATCAGCAACCTGCGCAAGTCCTACGGCGCGCTCGAAATCCTGAAGGACATCAACCTGGAGATCGAACAGGGCGGCTTCCTCGTGCTCGTCGGCCCTTCCGGTTGCGGCAAGTCCACGCTGCTCAACACCATCGCCGGCCTCGAGCCCATCACCTCGGGCGACATCGCCATCGACGGCCGCTCGGTCTCGGGCCTGCATCCCTCCAAGCGCGACATCGCCATGGTGTTCCAGTCCTACGCGCTCTATCCGAACATGACGGTGGCCGGCAACATCGCCTTCGGCATGGAGATCCGCGGCGTGCCGAAGGAGGAGCGCGACAAGGCGATCAGGCAGGTCGCCGACATGCTGCAGATCGGCCATCTTCTCGACCGCAAGCCCGGCCAGCTTTCCGGCGGCCAGCGCCAGCGCGTCGCCATGGGCCGGGCGCTGGTACGCGATCCGAAGCTGTTCCTGTTCGACGAGCCGCTGTCGAACCTCGACGCGAAGCTGCGCGTCGACATGCGCACGGAGATCAAGCGCCTGCACCAGCGCATGAAGACCACCATCGTCTATGTCACGCACGACCAGATCGAGGCGATGACGCTGGCGACCAAGATCGCCGTGCTGAAGGACGGCGTGCTCCAGCAATTCGGCTCCCCCTCGGAGATCTACAACAATCCCGCCAATACCTTCGTCGCCGATTTCATGGGTTCGCCCGCGATGAACCTGCTGAAGGGCAAGGTCGAAAGCAACGGCTCCGGCCTTGCCGTATCGCTCGCCCGCCATCAGCGGGAACCCTTGGTGCTCGCCGTTCCCAACGCCCCCGGCAACCTGTCGGCCTATAGCGGCAAGGACGTGATCTTCGGCATCCGCCCGGAGGCGCTGACCGACCCCGACGGCGCGGACCGCAACGCCCGCACCGTCGCGGAAGGCGATTGCCTGATCGAGGTGGTGGAGCCGGCCGGCGCCGACACCTTCGCCGTCACCCATCTCGGCGGCAGGGAGATCGTCGCCCGCCTGCGCGCGGATGTGCCCATATCCGCCGGCCAGACGGCGCGCCTTGCCTTCAACCTCGACAAGGCCGTGTTCTTCGACCCCGCAAGCCAGCTTCGCATATCCTGAGAGACCCATGACCACGCAGCCGGACATCGTCATCATCGGTTCGGGCATCGGCGGCTCCACCATGGCCGCCGCGCTCGCCCCGACGGGCGCGAGGATCGTCATCCTCGAAGCGGGCGACCACCTGCCCGACCGCCCGGAGAACCGCGACCAGCGCGCGATCTTCCAGCGCGGTCATTTCCGCCCGAAGGAGATGTGGTACGAGGCGGACGGCACCGCCTTCAACCCCGGCAACTACTACAATGTCGGCGGCAATTCGAAATTCTACGGCGCCGTGCTGGTGCGCTACCGCCGGGAGGATTTCGAGGAGCTGCGCCACCGCGACGGCGTCTCCCCCGCCTGGCCCTTCCCCTATGAAGAGCTGGAACCGTGGTATTCGGCGGCCGAAAAGCTCTACAACGTGCGCGGCGCGCTCGGCGAGGACCCGACGGAACCGCACCATTCCGCGCCCTACCCCTTCCCGCCCGTGCCGGACGAACCTGCCATCGCAAGCGTGCGCGCCAAGATGAAGGCGAACGGCCTCCATCCCTATTCCCTGCCGCTCGGCGTCGATCTCGACCGCTGGCTCGCCAAGGCGAGGACACCGTGGGACGCGCACCCGAACTGCAACGACGGCAAGATGGACGCCGAAAGCACGGCTCTTGCCGAAGCGCTGAAACACCCGAATGTCGAACTGCGCACGAATTGCCGGGTGACACGGCTCGCCGCCACCCCGCACGGCCGCACCATCGCAACGGTGCATTACCGGCGCGGCGATGCGGCGGAAAGCGTCTCGCCGAAGCTCGTCGTTCTCTCGGCCGGGGCGGTGCAATCCGCCGTGCTCCTGCTGCGCTCCGCTTCGGAAGCCTTCCCGAACGGGCTTGCCAACAGCTCCGACCAGGTCGGCCGCAACTTCATGAACCACAATTCGAGCGCCGTGATCGGCCTCTCGCCCTTCTATCGCAACACCTCCGTCTACCAGAAGAGTTTCGGCTTCAACGATTATTACCTCTCGGACGGCAATGGCGGCCCGCCGCTCGGCAATGTGCAGCTTCTCGGCCGCGTCTCGGGAAAGATCCTGAAGGCCAACATGCCCTCCGTGCCGGAATGGCTGCTGGAGCAGGTCGCCGCCCGCGCCATCGATTTCTACGCCATGAGCGAGGACCTGCCGCATCCCGAAAGCCGCATCACGGTCGACCGCGACCGGATCGTCATGAAATGGACGCGCACCAACTGGCAGGCCCATCTCGACCTCGTCGCGAAACTCAAGGCGGCGCTGAAGAGCGCCGGTTTCCCCGTCGTGCTCGCCCGCGCCTTCGACAAGCGCACGCCCTCGCACCAGTGCGGCACCGTGCGCATCGGCAATGACCCGGCGACCGCGCCGCTCGACATCTGGTGCCGCGCCCATGACCATCCGAACCTCTTCGTGGTCGATGCCTCCTACCTGCCGACGTCGGCCGCCGTGAACCCGGCGCTCTCGGTCGCCGCCCAGGCGCTGCGCGTCGCGGACCACATCCAATCGAGGGACCTTGCCGCATGACGACCCCAGCACGCCCCGTCGCCATCGTCACCGGCGGTCGCCGCGGCATCGGCCTCGGCATCGCCAGGGCGCTTGCGGCCGACGGTTTCGACATCGCCATAACGGGCATCGGCGAGGGCGACGCGGCGACCGACGCCATGCGCGCCGAGCTTGCCGACCTCGGCGCCCGCGCCCTCTATCTCAAGGCCGACCTTGCCGACCTTTCCGGCCACGCGGCCACCGTCGCGGCCATCGAGGATGCGCTCGGCGCCATCGGCTGCCTCGTCAATAATGCCGGCGTCGCCTCCACCGTGCGCGGCGATTTCCTCGATCTCGCGCCCGAGCATTTCGACACGATCGTCGCCACCAACCTGCGCGGCACGGTGTTCTTCACCCAGGCCGTGCTGAAGGCAATGCTGCATTCGAAACCGGCCGCCGGCCCGCGCGCGATCATCAACATCACCTCCGTCTCGGCCGGCCTCACCTCCCCCGAGCGGCTGGATTACTGCATGACCAAGGCCGGCCTTGCCGCCTTCAGCCAGGGGCTGGCGCTCCGGCTGGCGGAAACCGGCGTTTCCGTCTTCGAGATCCGCCCCGGCATCATCCGCTCCGACATGACGGCCGGCGTCTCGGCGAAATACGACGCCCTCATCGCGGGCGGCCTCGTGCCGATGAAGCGCTGGGGCGAGCCGGACGACATCGGCGCCGCAGCCGCCGCCCTCGCGACGGGAAAATTCGCCTTCGCCACCGGCTCGGTGATCAATCTCGACGGCGGTCACGTTGCCGGACACCATATTGGTTAAAAACC
>CAMLOC010000416.1 GCA_946481465.1 uncultured Shinella sp.
AGCCTGCTGCATGCGGTTGATTTCGGCTAGAGCATTTCCAGCCGAAGCGAGATCGTTTTGGCGTCGGATAATGCAGTAAAAACAAAAATCTAGGGCATTGCTGGTGAACCGGAGTTTGCCGGAAATGCGCTAGGTTCAGCGGCCGCGATCGGCCAGCGCCTCGCGGATTTTCCGGTCCGTATTGTACTGCCCCAGCGCATAGACCGCCCAGATGGCGGCCGGCAGCCAGCCGATCAGCGTGATCTGCAGGATGAGGCAGATGATGCCGGCGATCGGCCGTCCGATGGTGAAGAACACGAGGAAGGGCAGAAGGATGGCGATGATGAGCCGCATGGGGATCTCCAGACTGTGGTCCCTTCCATATGGGCCCGTTCCAGGCGGGCGCAAGGGCGGCGTTTCCCGAGGCTCGGACGCCGTCTTTCGGCTCGACTCTTCCGGTGATTCATGCGACTCCCTGCGCCCATGAAACGTGATACGCCACTCGACATCAAGATCTGCGGGCTGAAGACGGAAGAGGCCGTCGACAGGGCCGTCGCGCTCGGCGCCAGCCATATCGGCTTCATCTTCTTTCCCAAGAGCCCGCGCAACATCGAGCCGTCCGATGCGGGGCGCCTTGCCGATCGGGTGCGCGGCCGGGTGAAGATCGTCGCCGTCACGGTGAATGCCGGCAATGACGACCTTGACGAGATCGTCGACCAGCTCTCGCCGGACATTCTGCAACTGCACGGCAGCGAAAGCCCCGAACGCGTCCTGAACGTCAAGGCCGTCTACGGCCTGCCCGTCATGAAGGCCTTCTCGGTGCGCGAGGCGGACGATCTGAAGAAGATCGATCCCTATATCGGCATTGCCGACCGGTTCCTCTTCGATGCCAAGCCGCCGGCGGGTTCGGAGCTTCCGGGCGGCAACGGCGTCTCCTTCGACTGGACGCTGATGCATTTGCTTGACGGAAGCGTCGATTACATGCTTTCCGGTGGGTTGAACAAGGATAACATCGCCGAGGCCGTCAGGCTGACCGGCGCGCCGGGCATCGACGTCAGTTCCGGGGTCGAGAGCGCCCCGGGCGTCAAGGATCTCGGCCTGATGGATGCATTTTTTGAAGCGGCGCGGGAAGCCGAACGCCAGACCGTCGCAGGGAGAGGCCAGTGAACCAGTCACCCAACCTGAATTCGTACCGCGAGGGTCCGGACGAGGACGGCCGTTTCGGCATTTTCGGCGGCCGTTTCGTCGCCGAAACCCTGATGCCCCTGATCCTCGAGCTTCAGGAAGAGTGGGACAAGGCCAAGACCGATCCGGCCTTCCAGGCGGAGCTGAAGGAACTCGGCGCGCATTATATCGGCCGCCCGAGCCCGCTCTATTACGCCGAGCGCCTGACGCAGCATCTCGGCGGCGCCAAGATCTATTTCAAGCGTGAGGAGCTGAACCACACCGGCTCGCACAAGATCAACAACTGCATCGGCCAGATCCTTCTCGCCAAGCGCATGGGCAAGACGCGCATCATCGCGGAAACCGGCGCCGGCCAGCACGGCGTGGCCTCGGCCACCGTTGCCGCGCGCTTCGGCTTCCCCTGCGTCGTCTACATGGGCGCGACCGATGTCGAGCGCCAGGCGCCGAACGTCTTCCGCATGAAGCTGCTCGGTGCCGAGGTTCGCCCGGTCACCGCCGGCCACGGCACGCTGAAGGATGCCATGAACGAGGCCCTGCGCGACTGGGTCACCAATGTCGAGGACACCTATTACCTGATCGGCACGGCCGCCGGCCCGCATCCCTATCCGGAACTGGTGCGCGACTTCCAGGCCGTGATCGGCACGGAAGCCCGCGAGCAGCTTTTGGAAGCCGAAGGCCGCCTGCCGGACATGGTGATCGCCGCTGTCGGCGGGGGCTCCAATGCCATCGGCATCTTCCATCCCTTCCTCGACGACAAGAACGTCCGGATCGTCGGCGTCGAAGCCGGCGGCAAGGGTCTTGAGGGCGACGAGCACTGCGCATCGCTGACCGCCGGCTCGCCGGGCGTGCTGCACGGCAACCGCACCTATCTGCTGCAGGATGCCGACGGCCAGATCAAGGAAGGCCATTCGATCTCCGCCGGCCTCGACTATCCCGGCATCGGTCCGGAGCACGCCTGGCTGCACCAGATCGGCCGCGCCGAATATGTGCCGATCATGGACGACGAGGCGCTGGAGGCCTTCCAGCTCCTGACCCGGCTCGAAGGCATCATCCCGGCGCTGGAGCCGAGCCATGCCGTCGCCGAGGTGATCAAGCGCGCGCCCAAGATGGGCAAGGACCAGATCATCCTGATGAATCTCTCCGGCCGCGGCGACAAGGATATCTTCACCGTCGGCAAGATCCTCGGCATGGAGCTCTAAAATGACTGCACGTATGGACAAACGCTTCGCGGATCTCGCCGCCGAAGGCCGTCCGGCCCTCGTCACCTATTTCATGGGCGGCGATCCGGACTATGCCAGCTCGCTGGAGATCATGAAGGCGCTGCCGAAGGCGGGCTCCGACGTCATCGAGCTCGGCATGCCCTTCTCCGACCCGATGGCCGACGGCCCGGCGATCCAGCTCGCCGGCCAGCGCGCGCTGAAGGGCGGCCAGACATTGGCCAAGACGCTGCAGATGGCCCGCGATTTCCGCAAGGACGACGCCGCGACGCCGATCGTGCTGATGGGCTACTACAATCCGATCTACATCTACGGCGTCGAGCGTTTCCTCGACGAGGCGCTGGAAGCCGGCATCGACGGCCTGATCGTTGTCGACCTGCCGCCGGAAATGGACGACGAGCTCTGCCTGCCGGCGCTCGCCAAGGGCATCAACTTCATCCGTCTCGCGACGCCGACGACGGACGAGAAGCGCCTGCCGGCCGTCCTGAAGAACACGTCCGGCTTCGTCTATTATGTCTCGATGAACGGCATCACCGGCTCGGCCCTGCCGGATCCATCGCTGATCGGCGGCGCCGTCGGCCGCATCAAGGCGCATACGAAGCTGCCGGTCTGCGTCGGCTTCGGCGTCAAGACGGCGGAGCATGCCCGCGCCATCGGCGCCTCGGCGGACGGCGTCGTCGTCGGCACCGCCATCGTCAACCAGATCGCCTCCAGCCTGACGGCGGACGGCAAGGCCAGCGCCGCCACCGTCGCCGGCGTCGAGACGCTGGTGATGAGCCTTGCCTCGGGCGTGCGCGGCGCGCGCCTTGCGGCGGCGGAGTAAAGTTCCCACATGGGAGCTACCATTATAACGGGAGTCTAGACCGTGAACTGGATCACGAATTACGTTCGGCCGAAGATCAACTCGATGCTCGGCCGCCCCAACCGGGATGTTCCCGACAATCTCTGGATCAAGTGCCCGGAAACCGGCGAGATGGTGTTCCACCGCGATCTCGAGGAGAACAAGTGGGTCATTCCCGCCTCGGGCTACCACATGAAGATGCCGGCCAAGGCCCGCCTGAAGGATCTCTTCGACGACGGCGTCTACGAGGCCCTGCAGCAGCCGAAGGTGGCGCAGGACCCGCTGAAGTTCCGCGATTCGAAGAAATACACCGACCGCCTGAAGGACAGCCGGGTCAAGACCGACCTGGAGGACACGATCGTCGCCGGCGTCGGCAAGATGCGCGGCGTCAAGATCGTCGCCGTCGTGCACGAGTTCAATTTCATGGGCGGCTCGCTCGGCATTGCCGCGGGCGAGGCCATCGTCAAGGCCTTCGAACGGGCGATCGCCGAAAAGTGCCCGCTCGTCATGTTCCCCGCCTCCGGCGGCGCGCGCATGCAGGAAGGCATCCTCTCGCTGATGCAGCTGCCGCGCACCACGGTTGCCGTGGAAATGCTCAAAGAGGCTGGCCAGCCCTATATCGTCGTGCTCACCAACCCGACGACCGGCGGCGTGACGGCCTCCTATGCCATGCTGGGCGACATCCACCTGGCCGAGCCGGGCGCCGAGATCTGCTTTGCCGGCAAGCGCGTCATCGAGCAGACGATCCGCGAAAAGCTGCCCGAAGGTTTCCAGACTTCGGAATACCTCCTGGAGCACGGCATGGTCGACCTCGTCGTCAAGCGCCATGACATTCCCGATACGCTCGCCCGCCTTCTGAAGATCCTGACGAAGAAGCCGGCGACCGCATCCGCCGCCAATGGCGCGGTCGCCATCGCGGCCCAGTAAGCCGGAGCGGGCGGAGGGCGGCATGACGACGGTATCGGCCAGCGAAGCGGCAGCGGAGATCGAGAAGCTTCTCGGCCTCCATCCCAAGGGGTTCGATCTTTCGCTGGACCGCATCACGCGGCTGCTTGCCGCGCTCGGCGATCCGCACCTGAAACTGCCGCCGGTCATCCATGTGGCCGGCACCAACGGCAAGGGCTCCGTCACCGCCTTCTGCCGGGCGATCCTGGAGGCCGAGGGCCTCGGCGTCCACGTCC
>CAMLOC010000417.1 GCA_946481465.1 uncultured Shinella sp.
GCCACCGCGTCGTCCCGCATCTTCGGGCGCGGCGTATCAACGCGTTGATGCTGACCTGCGGCCACTATGACGGTTCGGGCGATTTCGCCTATCGCGTCGGCCTGCCGGGCAAGAGCGGCGTCGGTGGCGGGATTCTCGCCGTCGCGCCCGGAAAGGCCGCGGTCGCCGTCTGGTCGCCGGGGCTCAACGAGAACGGCAATTCGCTGCTCGGCTCGCTGGCGCTGGAAATGCTGGCGGCACGCACCGGCTGGTCCGTCTTCGGGGCTTGATTGTGCGGCCGGTTCGGGGCATTGCAGGCCCATGACCTTGGCCTTTGCTGATACCGACGACGACGCACCGGATGCCGGCCGCCATCCGCTCTTTGCGGATGCGCCCTCCAGCGTCTCCTTCAACAAGCTGCGCAAGCGCCTGCTTCGGCAGGTGCGGCAGGCGATGGACGATTTTGCCATGCTGAAGGGCCAGAAACGCTGGCTCGTCGGCCTTTCGGGCGGCAAGGACAGCTACGGCCTGCTCGCGCTGCTGATGGACTTGCAGTGGCGCGGCCTGTTGCCGGTGGAACTCGTCGCCTGCAATCTCGACCAGGGCCAGCCGAATTTCCCGAAGCATATATTGCCGGATTACCTGAAATCGATCGGCGTCAGGCACCGGATCGAATATCGCGACACCTATTCCATCGTGAAGGAGAAGGTGCCGTCGGGGGCGACCTATTGCTCGCTCTGCTCGCGGCTGAGGCGCGGCAACCTCTATCGCATCGCCCGGGAGGAGGGCTGCGACGCGCTGGTGCTCGGCCATCATCGCGAGGACATCCTCGAGACCTTCTTCATGAACTTCTTCCACGGCGGGCGGCTTGCCGCCATGCCGCCAAAACTCCTGAACGACGAGGGCGACGTCATGCTGCTGCGTCCGCTGGCCTATGCGGCGGAGGACGACCTTGCGAAATTCGCCGCCGCCATGCAGTTCCCGATCATTCCCTGCGACCTCTGCGGCTCGCAGGACGGCCTGCAGCGCAATGCGATGAAAGCGATGCTGGCGGATATCGAGACGCGCATGCCGGGCCGCAAGGACGCCATGCTGCGCGCGCTCGGCCACACCAATCCGTCCCATCTTCTCGACCCGAAGCTTTTCGATTTCTCCTCCCTCGAAACGGTAAGGCCCCATGACGACGATTGACATCAATGCCCTCGCGCTCGTGCTTGCACAGGCGGCGGAGGCGGAAATCCGCCCGCGCTTCCGCGCGCTCGCCAAGGGCGACATCCGTACCAAGGCGGACGCCAACGACCTGGTGACGGAAGCCGACGAGGCGGCCGAGCGCTTCATCAGCCGCGAAGTGGCGGCGCAGTTTCCGGGTGTGCTGTTCGTCGGCGAGGAGACGGTCGCGGCTGATCCCGCACTGCTGCCGAAGCTCAAGGATGCGGACCTTGCCATCGTCGTCGACCCGATCGACGGCACGTTCAATTTCGCGGCCGGCGTGCCGCTCTTCGGCGTCATGGCGGCGATCGTCTCCGGCGGCGAGACGGTCGGCGGCATCATCTACGACCCGATGGGCGACGATTTCGTCATGGCGGAAAAGGGCAGCGGCGCCTGGCAGACGGGCGACCACCGCCCGGCCGTGCGGCTGCAGGCGCGCGGTGGCGCGCCGCTCGAAGCCATGACCGGCATGGCCTCCACGAGCTTCCTCGACCGGGAGCGCCGCGCGCGCGTCCTGTCGAACCTCGCCAAGGTGGCCTTCGTCTCGAACTATCGCTGCGCGGCGCACGAATACCGCACCTTCGCCGGCGGCAACCTGCATTACCTGATGTACAACAAGCTGATGCCCTGGGATCACCTTGCCGGCACGCTGATCTCCCAGGAGGCAGGCGCCTATGCCGCCCGCTTCGACGGTTCGCCCTACGAGCCGCACCATGTCGAGGGCGGCCTGCTGGTCGCACCGGACAAGGAGAGCTGGGAGATGCTGCGCCGCGAAGTCTTCGTCGACTGAGCGGATTTCGCTCAAGGAAAAGGCCCGGCTGCATCCGCAACCGGGCCTTTCTTGATTCTCCGCCTTCTCCTTTCGTCATCCTCGGGCTTGACCCGAGGATCCACGGCTGCGGGTGTGGCGTGGATGGTCGGGTCAAGCCCGACCATGACGGAGGAGGCGGGCGGCGTTCCTCTCGCGCGGCTTCGCCAAAGGAGAAGTAGACCCTCCTCAAACCGGCTGGTTGTGTGGCTGGAACAGCTTTCCGCGCTCGGCGATCAGCACGAAGGCGAGGCCGATGATCGAGAGGACGAAGAAGCCCATGACCAGCGGCAGGGCCGTGCCGTTGAAGGCCTGGCCGATGATCGCGCCCAAAATCGTGCCGCCGGCAGTGCCCATGAAGCCGAGCACCGAGGAGGCCGTGCCGGCGACATGGCCGAGCGGCTCCATGGCGAGCGAATTGAAGTTCGAGCCGATCCAGCCGAACTGGAACATCGACAGCGCGAAGAGCACGATGAAGATGGGGAAGGGCAGGTGCGGCGTCCACACGAGCGTCAGAAGCAGCCACAGCGTGTTGACGCCGAGGAAGCCCATCAGCGCGCCGTGCGACAGGCGCCGCATGCCGAACTTGCCGACGAGCCGCGCGTTGACGAAGGACGACAGCGCCATGAAGGCGGCGACACCCGCAAAGGCGACCGGGAACCAGACGCCGAGCCCGTAGATGCCGACATAGATCTGCTGCGCCGAGTTGATGAAGCCGAAGAGCGCGCCGAAGATGAAGGTGCTCGCCAGCGTGTAACAGAGCGCGACGCGGTTCGTCAGGACGATGCGGAAGCCGCCGAGGACCGAGCGCGCCGTGAAGGGGCGCACATCCTCGGGATGCAGGGTCTCCGGCAGGCGCAGATACATCCAGGCCCAGACGGCGGCGGCCATGACCGCCATGAAGACGAAGATGAGATGCCAGTCGCCGAACAGCATGACGACCTGGCCCGTGCCCGGCGCCAGCACCGGAACGACCATGAAGACCATCATGATGAGGGACATGACCTCGGCCATCGCGCGCCCGCCGAACACGTCGCGGACGATCGATATGGTGATGACGCGCATGGCGGACGAGCCGATGCCCTGGATGAAGCGCAGCGCCAGAAGCGCGGCGAAGCTCGGCACGAGGATCGCGGCGAGCGAGGAGGCGATGTAGATGGCAAGGCCGACGAACATGGGGATGCGTCGCCCGAACCGGTCGGAGATCGGCCCGTAGAGGAGCTGCGCGAAGGCGAAGCCAATCAGGTAGGCGGAGATGACATATTGCCGGTGGTTCTCGTTCTCGACGCCGAGGCTGGCGCCGATCTCCTGGAGGCCGGGCAGCATGATGTCGATGGCGAGCGCATTGAGCGCCATCAAAAGCGCCATGAGCGCAATGAATTCCATCTTGCCCATGCCTTTGAGGCGCTGGGCCGATTCGGGGGAAAGTCCGGACATAATCAATTATTCCATGAAAAAGATAAGGCGCCGCAGGGATGCGGCGCCTTTGAAAAGCTTGGGGCCTTCGTAAAGACCGTTAAGCGTCAGGCAGCGCCCTTGATCGAAATACCCTGTTCCTGGAGGTGCGACTGCAGCTCGCCCGACTGGAACATCTCGCGCACGATGTCGCAACCGCCGAGGAACTCACCCTTCACGTAAAGCTGCGGGATGGTCGGCCAGTTGGAATAGTCCTTGATGCCCTGTCGGATATCGGCGTCGGCCAGCACGTTGATGCCCTTGTAGCCCACGCCCACATAGTCGAGGATCTGCACGACCTGACCGGAGAACCCACACTGCGGGAATTCCGGCGTGCCCTTCATGAACAGGACGACGTCGTTCGTCTTCACTTCGTTTTCGATGAAATCGTGGATGCCACTCATAGCCGTATTCCCTAGCAAATCGGCTTCAAGGGCCGATGCGATGAACCATTCGCCCTAGATAACAACCTCGGGTGCCAAATGCCAGAAGCCCCGCGACAAAAAATGCGAGGGGCTCCCTTACCATTTCCGGGGTGTTGCGCGGGGGACGCGCCCAACTAACGCGCGCGCTGGCGTGAGCGGCTTGCCGCCGTGCGACGGCGGCTCACCTGTTTTCTCGGGCGCTTGGCCGTCTTCGCTGCCGGCTTCAGCGCGGCCTCGATGATATCGCCAAGGATCCCGCCGGACGCCTTCTTGCGCGTGGTCGTCTTGCGGCGCGCGCGCTTCGTCGGCGATTTGCGCACGCCGGTCTTCTTCAGCACCTCCTTGAGGGCTGCATCGACCACGCCGCTGACGAGTTCCTTGAGGAGATCGGCCATGGTCGGATCAGTCCGGGATCGAGGTCTGCAGGGCGAGGGCGTGCAGGATGCCGCCCATATTGCCCTTCAGCGCATCGTAGACCATCTGGTGCTGCTGCACGCGGGTCTTGCCGCGGAAGGCTTCCGCGACGA
>CAMLOC010000418.1 GCA_946481465.1 uncultured Shinella sp.
GGCCGAATTCGTGCCGGCCAAGTCGCTGAAGCTCGGCGCGCCGGTGTCGGTGCCCGGTTTCGGGGCGAAGCTGAAGGACGGGACGATCGAGCTGGACGGGCTGGATATGGCCTGCGTTCGGTTGTGAGTTGCGGAGCCTGAACAGGTCCGATATCATAAAGTGATATCGGAGGGCTGCTCATGGCCTCAAGCTACACACTTGGAAACCACTACGAGACGTTTGTCCGCGATCTCCTTGCCACCGGCCGCTATGCCAGCGCGAGCGAAGTCGTGCGGGATGGGTTGCGTCTTCTGGAGGACCGCGAGATGCAGCGTAAAGCCAAGCTTGCCGGCTTGAGGGGCGCCATTGAGGCGGGGCTCGAAAGTGGTCCGGCAACTCCCCTTGATATCGATGGTGTAAAAGCGCGTGCCCGTGCGGAACGGGCGAAGTCAGAGCGTGCTTGAGGTCGTTCGTCTTCCGCAGGCGGAAGAGGATCTTGTCCAGATCTGGCAATACATTGCCGAAGACAACGAGGGAGCGGCCGACCGTCTTCTCGATAGGATCGCGGGCGTCGCGCGAAAACTCGCCGCACATCCGGATGCCGGCCGTTCTCGGCCCGAACTGGCGATCGGCCTGCGCAGCTTTGTCATCGGCAGCTACGTCCTGTTCTACCTGACAAATCGAACGCAATTCGTCATTGTCAGGGTTCTCAGCCGATACATGGATATCGATGAAGACGACTTCGAGGCGAAGTAACGTCACCCCATCAGCATGAACCGGTCCACATCCACCATCCCCCGGTCGGAGATCTTCAGGTGCGGGATCACCGGCAGGGGCAGGAAGGCGAGCTGGAGGAAGGGTTCCTCCAGCGTGGCGCCCAGCGCGAAGGCGGCCTGGCGCAGGTGGTGCAGCGTGTCGCGGACGGTCTCGTAGGGTTCGAGGCTCATCAGGCCGGCGACGGGCAGCGCGATCTCGCCCGTCACCTTGCCGTCCTCCACCACGACGAAGCCGCCCTTGATCTCGCCCAGCCGGTTGGCGGCGAGCGCCATGTCGTCCTCGTCGACGCCGACGACGCAGATATTGTGGCTGTCATGGCCGACGGTTGAGGCAATGGCGCCCTTCTTCAGCCCGAAGCCCTGCACGAAGCCGTTGGCATGGTTGCCGTTCTTGCCGTGACGCTCGATGACGGCGACCTTGATGATGTCCTGCGCGAGATCGACGGTCGTCTGGTTGCCTTTGGCGGGCAGGCGGTAGCGGCGGTGCTCGGTGATGATCTTGCCCGGCAGGACACCGATGACCGGCGTCTCGCCGTCGGTGACGGGCACGGCGAAATGGGCGGCGGCGACCGGGCGGGCCTTGACGCTGTCGAGCCCCACCGGGGCGACGGGCCTGCGCGTCGCGAAGAGCGCATCGTCCACCCGGCGGCCGGCGGAGAAGACCATCTCGGCCTTGCAGGTCTCCAGCGTATCGACGACGACGAGGTCGGCGCGCCAGCCGGGCGCGACGAGGCCGCGGTCGCGCAGCCCGAAGGCCCTGGCCGCCGAGATCGACGCGGCGCGGTAGACGGCGAGCGGCGCGCGGCCATGGCCGATGGCGGTGCGGATCATGTAGTCGAGATGGCCCTGCTCTGCGATGTCGAGCGGGTTGCGGTCGTCCGTGCACAGCGCGATGAAGGGCGACAGGCGCTCGGTGATGATCGGCAGCAGCGCCAGCAGGTCCTTGGAGACCGAGCCCTCGCGCACGAGGATGTGCATGCCCTTGCGGATCTTCTCCAGCGCCTCCTCGGCGGTGGTGCATTCGTGCTCGGTGCGAATGCCGGCGGCAAGATAGCCGTTGAGGTCCTTGCCCGAGAGCAGCGGCGCATGGCCGTCGATATGGCCGCCCTGGAAGGCCTCCAGCTTGGCGAGGCAGATGGGGTCCTTGTGGATGACGCCGGGGAAATTCATGAATTCGGCAAGGCCGATCACCTTGGGATGATCCCGGAACGGCAGCAGGCGCTCGATCGGCAGGTCGGCGCCGGAGGTCTCCAGATGCGTCGCCGGCACGCAACTCGACAGTTGCACGCGGATGTCCATGATCGTTTCCAGCGCGCTGTCGAGGAAGAATTCGATCCCCTCGGTGCCGAGCACATTGGCGATCTCGTGCGGATCGCAGATGACCGTGGTCACGCCATAGGGCAGCACGCAGCGGTCGAATTCATGCGGGGTTACGAGCGAGGATTCGATATGCAGGTGCGTGTCGATGAAGCCGGGCACGACGATGCGGCCGGAAATGTCGATCTCCTCGCGGCCCTCGTAGTCGCCGCAGGTGCCGACGATGCGGTCGCCCGAGACGGCGATGTCGGAGGCGACGAGGTCGCCCGTCACGAGGTCGAAGAACTGCCCGCCCTTCAGGACGATATCGGCGGGTTCCCGGCCGGTTCCCTGATCGATGAAGCGTTCCAAGTCGGCCATGGCGAAGTCTCCCGATTCCATTGCGGGCGATTCTAGCGGGGCGACGACAAGAGAAAAAGGCTATCGCTTCGAATTGTGCCCGCCGGCTCAGGCCGGGAAGGCGACGGTGAAGGCGAAGCGGGCGCGCCCGCCGGCCGCAAGCACGCTCGTGTAGGGGCGGTCCCGCAATTCGCGCGATCCGCCGCTTTCCGCCGCCGTGCCATGCCAGGGCTCGACGCAGAGGAACGGCGCACCGGGCTTGGTCCAGAGCGCAAGGTTCGGCAGGTTCTCGAAGCGGAAAGCCAATGCGGGGCCGTCTTCGGCGCCGTAGACGAGACCGTCGCCCGCCCCGTCCGGAAAGACCAGCGCGTCGTTCGCGAAGAGGTCGGGGGAGAGGGCCAGCCGGCCCGCCGCGAAGGGCGAGGGGGTACGGTCCTGCGATAACAGCCCGTTTGCCAGGGGCTGGCGCCGCGGCTCCCCGCCATTGTCGAGCGTCACGACATGCGGCTTTCCCGCCGCGCCGGGCAGGGGCCAGGCGAAGGCGGGGTGGAAGCCGAGGCCGAAGGGCATTGCGGCGTCGCCGCGGTTCTCCACCTCGGCGGAGACCGTGAGGACCCGCCCGTCCAGCCGGTGCTCGACGGAAAGCCGGAAGTCGAACGGATAGACGGCGCGGGTTTCGTCCGAGGCTTCCAGACTGTATCGGCAGAGCGTGTCGCTCGCGGCGGTCAGCTGGAATTCCCTGCGCCTTGCGAAACCGTGCTGCGCCATCGCATGGGGCTTGCCGTCGATGAGGAGGGTATCGTCCGGCGCCTTGCCGACGATCGGGAAGAGCACAGGCGAGCGCCCCGTCCAGAAGGCGGCGTCGCCGTTCCACAGCCATGCCGCGCCGTCGCGGGTGGTGATAGACTGCATTTCGGCGCCGAGCGAGGACACGTCGATCGACAGGAGGTCGTTCTTGATGCGGGTGATGGTCGCCATGGGCTCGCCCTCGAGGTTTTCGCCGCGCACAATAGCGCTCAAAGCGGCCGGACTTGCAAGGCCCGTCCGGCCGCTGGAGCACTTCGCGAGAGGGCGGCCTGGCAGATCAGATATTGTTCTGCAGCACCTCGCGCAGTTTGCCGAACAGTTCGTCGATCTCGCGCTTTTCGATGATGAGCGGCGGGGAGAGTGCGATGATGTCGCCCGTCGTGCGGATGAGCAGGCCCTTCTCGTAGGCCTTGAGGAAGGCGTTGAAGGCCCGCTTGGTCGGCTCGCCCGCGATGGGGGAAAGCTCGATGGCGCCGATCAGGCCGACATTGCGGATATCGATGACGTTCGGGCAATCCTTCAGCGAATGCAGGCCGTCCTCCCAGTAGGAGGCAAGCTCTGCGGCGCGGGTCAGGAGGCCTTCCTCCTTGTAGGTGTCGAGCGTACCGAGGGCGGCGGCGCAGGCGATCGGGTTGCCGGAATAGGTGTAGCCGTGGAAGAACTCGATCATGTGCTCCGGGCCGTTCATGAAGGCGTCGTGGATCTCGGAGGTCACGAAGACGGCGCCCATCGGGATCACGCCGTTGGTAAGGCCCTTGGCGGTGGTGATGATATCGGGCTTCACGTCGAAATACTGCGCGGCGAACGGGGCGCCGAGGCGGCCGAAGCCGGTGATGACCTCGTCGAAGATCAGGAGGATGCCGTGCTGCGTGCAGATCTCGCGCAACTTCTGGAGATAGCCCTTCGGCGGGATGAGCACGCCGGTGGAGCCGGCGACCGGCTCGACGATGACGGCGGCGATGGTCGAGGCGTCGTGCAGCGTGATGATGCGCTGCAATTCGCTGGCGATGTCGCCGCCATGTTCCGGCTCGCCGCGCGAGAAGGCGTTCTTGTCCGGGAAATGGGTGTGCGGCATATGGTCGACGCCGGTCAGGAGCGAGCCGAACATCTTGCGGTTGGAGACGATGCCGCCGACGGAGATGCCGCCGAAATTGACGCCGTGATAGCCGCGCTCGCG
>CAMLOC010000419.1 GCA_946481465.1 uncultured Shinella sp.
ATCGGTGCCAGACGCCGTTGATGCCGGCATTCGGCACGACCGCGTCCAGGCGGCCGAAATGACCTTGCGTCCTCTGGACCATCTCGCCAACGTCAGGTTCATCAGAAACGTCACCGGCAATAGCGATTGCCTCGGCGGCAGCCACCAGAGCTTTCCGCGTTTCGGAGAGGCCATCTTCGTCGCGGTCGAAGAGCACGAGCCGATGCCCTGTTGCCGCAAGAAGTTCTGCCGTGGCCCGGCCGATTCCAGAACCGGCCCCGGTGATCACCGTAACGGGAGCCGCCATAGGTTAGCTCCGCGGCTCAGAAATGAAGCCAGTGTCCTCAGTGGCTTCCTCATTTACGGTCTCGTCTTCGATATCGCCCTGCTGTGGTGGATCGGAATCGAAAGCGGTGAGTTGGACCATGATTTCCTTGGCGCGCGTGACTGCGGCATCTTCAGGCACATCATGCGCAACCATGCAGACCGATACCTTCTCCCCACCCTCCCCTACGAATTCAACCGTCGTCGTGCCTTCTGCGCCGTGAACATTCGTTTCGATGAGTTGCATGGTGACCTCCTATCAGGACGGTCAACAACCGGAGACGGAGACGAAGTTCCTGTACGATTGCGGACGGACCGGGTCGCTGAGACCACGAACCCGCCGACGTACGGAACCTTTCACCGCGTGTGTTGTTGGCATCCCCAAACAGGGAGCGTACCATGGCCAAGAGCACATCACCGAAACCCGCATCCTCGAAATCCACGGCGACCACGGCGCAGATCCACGACCAGAAGATGGCGCGTGGCTATGGCGGCGAGCTGCACCAGGTTGCCGAGGGCGAAACACCCGTTCTGACAACGGCGCAGGGCGGCCCTGTCGCTGATGACCAGAACTCGCTCCGCGTCGGCGCACGCGGGCCGCTCGTGGTCGACGACTTCCATTTCCGCGAGAAGATCTTCCACTTCGACCACGAACGAATCCCCGAGCGGGTCGTGCATGCGCGCGGGTACGGAGCACATGGCTTCTTCGAGACGTATGAGTCCCTCGCTGCCTATACGAAGGCGGATCTGTTCCAGCGCGCCGGCGAAAAGACGCCGGCTTTTGTCCGGTTTTCCACTGTCGCCGGAAACAAGGGCTCCTTCGATCTCGCCCGCGACGTCCGCGGCTTTGCCGTTAAGCTCTATACGCAGGAAGGCAACTGGGACCTCGTCGGCAACAACATCCCGGTCTTCTTCATCCAGGACGCCATCAAGTTTCCCGACATGGTGCATGCGGTGAAGCAAGAACCCGATCGCGCCTTCCCGCAGGCCCAGAGCGCGCATGACAATTTCTGGGACTTTATCAGTCTGACGCCGGAAAGCATGCACATGATCATGTGGGTCATGTCGGACCGGGCTATTCCCCGCTCCTTCCGCTTCATGGAAGGCTTCGGCGTGCACACCTTTCGTCTCGTCAATGCGAAGGGTGAATCCACGTTCGTCAAATTCCACTGGAAACCCAAGCTCGGTCTGCAATCCGTCGCCTGGAACGAGGCGGTGAAGATCAACGGCGCCGATCCCGACTATCATCGCCGCGACCTGTGGAATGCGATTCAGTCGGGCAAATTCCCCGAATGGGAACTCTGTCTGCAGCTGTTCGATCAGGATTTCGCCGACAGCTTCGACTTCGACATCCTCGATCCCACGAAGATCATCCCCGAGGAAGTCCTGCCGGTAAAACCGGTCGGCCGCCTCGTCCTTGATCGCATGCCGGAGAATTTCTTTGCCGAGACGGAGCAGGTCGCGTTCATGACCCAGAACGTACCGCCCGGTATCGATTTTTCCAACGATCCGCTGTTGCAGGGTCGGAACTTCTCCTACCTCGATACGCAGCTCAAGCGCCTGGGCAGCCCGAACTTCACACATATCCCGATCAACGCACCCAAATGCCCCTTCCATCACTTCCAGCAGGACGGGCACATGGCCATGCGCAACCCCGTCGGCCGCGCCAATTATCAGCCGAACTCCTGGGGCGAGGGACCGCGGGAATCGCCGTCGGCCGGTTTTCCGCATTTCCCTGCGGAAGAGCAGGGCCAGAAGGTGAGGCTACGCCCCGAAAGCTTTGCCGACCACTACAGCCAGGCGCGCCAGTTCTATATCAGCCAGACGCCGGCGGAGCAGCGACACATCGCGGCCGCTCTTACCTTTGAGCTCAGCAAGGTCGAAACACCCGTTATCCGCGAGCGCGTCGTGTCGCATCTGATGAATATCGACGAGACCCTCGCCAACACCGTCGCAGAGAAACTCGGCTTCCAGTCCATGCCGAAACCCGCCGATGCCGCAATGCCGACACGGCAGGATCTGGAGGCCTCGCCTGCGCTCAGCATTGTGGAACGAGGACCCAAACGCTTCGAGGGACGCAAGCTTGGCATCCTCATCACGGACGGCGTCGATATCGACCTTCTGACCGGCCTGCGGGACGCCATCGCGGCGGAAAAGGCAGAGGTCGCACTGATCGCGCCAAAAGTCGGCGGCGTGACGGCGTCCGACGGTTCATGGGTGCCGGCGCAGTTCATGATCGACGGCGGTCCCTCCGTGCTTTTCGACGCGGTCGCGCTCCTGCCGGCCAAGGCGGCGATGGATGATCTTCTTCAAGAAGCGACCGCACGGGACTTCGTCGCTGATGCCTTCCAGCACTGCAAGTTCATTGGCCACGCCGCCGATGCCCTACCCCTCCTGCAGGTCGCCGGGATCGCCGACAGGCTCGATGAAGGCGTGATCGAATTGCCTGGCGAAAACGGCCTCTCGGCCTTTATCGCGGAACTCGGCAAGCTGCGCCTTTGGGCACGCGAGCCCTCCGTCAAGCTGGGCAAGGCATCCATTCCGCCTGCTTAGTCGGCGGCATTCTTTGCCGTATGCGCGGGGAACAAAGGTCAGAAAGGCTGGTTGACTCCCCGCGCGATCGCGCCCGCCACTCCGGCAACCATTCACGATAACAGGAGAGATCCATGCCTACCAAGACAATGGAAGACCTTTTCCTCGACGGTATCAAGGACATCTATTACGCCGAGCGCAAGATCATTGCCGGCCTCAAGAAGATGATTCGCGGCGCCGAGGCCGAAGACCTGAAGGCCGCTTTCGATAAGCACCTCCAGGAAACGGAAGGCCAGGTCGAGCGGCTCGTGCAGGTGTTCGAGCTTCTCGGCAAGCCGGCACGCGGCAAGAACTGCCCGGCCATCGATGGCATTCTCGAAGAGGGTCAGGAGATCCTCGAGGAATTCAAGGGTTCGCCTGCGCTCGACGCAGGCCTTCTCGCCGCCGCTCAGGCCGTCGAGCACTACGAGATCGCCCGCTATGGCACCTTGAAGTCCTGGGCCATGCAGCTTGGCAAGAACGACGTCGCCAAGCTCCTCGATCAGACGCTCGCCGAGGAAACCAAGACCGATCAGGCCCTGACGCAGCTTGCAGAGGCCAAGGTCAACCGCGAAGGCAAGACCAAGGCCGCATGATGCGGAACGGGCGGAGAACGGTTCTCCGCCCGTCCCTAAAATGCGAAAGACGCCCGGACCGATGCGATGGGAGTGGAGATGTACGGTGAGTGGCGACATATCTGCGTGGATATGCAGCGCATGTTCGCTGAAGACACGCCCTGGAAAGTCACCTGGATGGAGCGAGTCTCGCCACAAGTGCTGGAAGTCGCCAGCAATTATGCAGACCGAACGATCTTCTCCCGCTTTCTGCCGCCTGCCCGTCCGACCAATGCGACAGGCATGTGGCGCGCCTATTATGAGAAGTGGTGGATGATGACCGCAGAGCATCTGCCGGCCGAAATGTATGGCCTACTTCCCGAACTTGCCGCATTCACGCCGCCCGCCATCGTCTTCGACAAGCGGACCTATTCTCCGTGGATCGACGGACGGCTCAATGCGTTGCTAAGGGGCCAGGACGTCGAAACGCTTGTCATCACCGGTGGCGAGACCGATGTCTGCGTCCTTGCCACAGCGCTCGGTGCCATCGATCTGGGCTACCGTGGCATCATCCTGACGGATGCCGTCTGCAGCGGCACGGACGAGACGCATGGCGCGTCCTTGAAGCTGCTCGAAAGCCGGTTCACCGCCCAAATGGACGCCATGTCGACGGAGACGTTTTTATCATCGGCTTCCGGACAGCGGTAGGCAGAAAAGAATTCCGAGCTTTGCGATGAGACGAAATGTATGCAGCTGACCGGTGTAAGCGCCTATTGCGGGCCGGTAGCTTGAACCGACCCACTCCCATGCCAAAAGCTTGCGACCACCTGACCGAGCCAGAGTCGAAACCAGTTGCGGCGCTCCATTCCAAAACGGGAGGATAGGCAATGTCCACACAGGCTTCACGGAGAGACGGGAAGTGATGGAGCAGTCAGCGATCATCGAGGCGCTCGGGGTTCAATCTG
>CAMLOC010000420.1 GCA_946481465.1 uncultured Shinella sp.
CGCGGATCTGCGCGCGGGCGCGCTCGATTTCCTGCTGGTCGATCGTCTCGGACGATTTTTTCAGTTCGTCGAAGATGACGGGCATCAGTTCGGGCAGGTTCTCGCCGCCGGTCGCGGCGTGGATGCCGAAGATGCCGGTATCCGAGAAGCCCCAGTGGAAGGCGTAGATCGAGTAGCAGAGGCCCCGATGCTCGCGCACCTCCTGGAAGAGGCGGGAGGACATGCCGCCGCCGAGGATGTTGGCGAGGATCTGCGAACAGTAGAAGTCGCGGGCGTGATAGGCCTTGCCCTCGAAGCCGAGGAGGACCTGCGCGTCCATCAGGTCGCGCGTCTCGCGCACGTCGCCGCCGGTATAGCGGGCGGGCTCGAAGACAGGGGAGATTTTTGGCGCGGTGGGGAGCCGGGAGAAGCGATCCTCCACCTGGCGCACGAATTCCTGGTGGTCGACGGCGCCGGCCGCCACGACGAACATCCGGTCCGTCGTGTAGTTGCGGTCGAGATAGGAGCGGATCTCGCCCGGCGTGAAGGAGAGCACGGTGTCGGGCGTGCCGAGAATGGCGCGGCCGATGATCTGGTCGCGATAGGCGACCTCGGAAAACTTGTCGAAGACCACGTCGTCGGGCGTGTCGTTCGCCGCGCCGATCTCCTGCAGGATGACGTGCTTCTCGCGGCGCAGCTCGTCCTCGTCGAAGACGGATTCCGTCAGGATGTCGGCGAGGATGTCGACCGCGAGCGGGACATGGTCCTTCAGCACGCGGGCGTAGTAGGACGTTGTCTCCGTCGATGTGGCGGCGTTGACCTCGCCGCCGACATTCTCGATTTCCTCGGCGATCTGGCGGGCGGAGCGGCGCTCCGTGCCCTTGAAGGCCATGTGTTCGAGGAGATGGGCGATGCCGTGCTCGTCCGTGGTTTCGTTGCGCGACCCCGACTTGATCCACACGCCGAGAGCGACGCTCTCGAGATGCGGCATGTTTTCGGTCACCACGGTCAACCCGGACGCGAGCCGGGTGCACTCAACTTTCATCATGCGCACTTTCTGCGTTTCTAGCCTCGAACCCGCGTGTGTTTCCCGATGAAGTCTTCGACCGCATCGAGCTTCGCATCGAGGACGTCGAACCGCTCCTCCCTTTGCATGAGGTCAGCAAGCCACGTCGGAAGCGCCGGGTCAATACCGCTGGCCGATTTTACTGCGGCGGGGAATTTCGCCGGATGGGCGGTGGCGAGCGTCACCATCGGCGCGCCGGGCTTCTCGTGCCTGGCGGCGACGAAGACGCCGATCGCCGAATGCGGGTCGAGCAGGTAGCCGGTCTCCTTCAGCGTATCGCGGATGGTCGCGGCCACCTGCTTTTCGGAGGCGCGTCCGGCGCGGAAATCCTTGCGGATCGCCTTCAGCGCCTTTTCCTCTATGTCGAAGGCGCTGGATTGCTTGAGGCTTTCCATGGCCCGGCGCACGGCGCCGGCATCCCGGCCATGGGCTTCGAACAGCAGGCGTTCGAAGTTGGAGGAGATCTGGATATCCATCGAGGGCGAGGTGGTGGCCTTCACCTCCTTCATCTCGTAGCGGCCGGTCTTCAGCGTGCGCGCGAGGATGTCGTTCTCGTTGGTGGCGACGACCAGCTTGTCGATCGGCAGGCCCATGCGCTTGGCGGCATAGCCGGCGAAGATGTCGCCGAAATTGCCGGTCGGCACGGTGAAGGAGATCTTGCGGTCCGGCCCGCCCAGCGTCACGGCGGTGGTGAAGTAGTAGACGATCTGGGCCATGATGCGCGCCCAGTTGATCGAGTTGACGCCCGAAAGCTGCACCCGGTCGCGGAACTTCGCGTCGTTGAACATCGCTTTGACGAGGTTCTGGCAGTCGTCGAAATTGCCCTTGATGGCGAGCGCGTGGACGTTCGCCTCCCTGGAGGTGGTCATCTGGCGCTGCTGCACCGGCGAGACCTTGCCTTCGGGGAAGAGGATGAAGATGTCGGTGCGCTCGCGGCCGGCAAAGGCGTCGATCGCCGCCCCGCCGGTATCGCCCGAGGTGGCGCCGACGATGGTGGCGCGTTCGCCGCGGGTGGCCAGCGCATGGTCCATCAGGCGGGCGAGAAGCTGCATCGCCACGTCCTTGAAGGCGAGCGTCGTGCCGTGGAAGAGCTCCATGACGAAGGCGTTCGGCCCGGTCTGCACCAGCGGCGCGATCGCCGGATGGCGGAAGGTCGCATAGGCCTCGTCGATCATCGCGCGGAACGTGTCTGCGGGAATGTCGCCCTTGACGAAGGGCGAGAGCACCGTGAAGGCGATCTCCTGGTAGGACTTGCCGCGCAGCGCCCGGATCTCCTTCTTGGAGAAGGTCGGCCATTCACGCGGCACATAGAGGCCGCCGTCGCGGGCAAGACCCGCCAGAAGCGCATCGGAGAAGCCGAGGGAAGGGGCCTCGCCCCGGGTCGAAACATAGTCCACGTTGAAACGTCCTTGGGAGGGTTGATGACTTTGTGCGATGGAAATCGCAGGAAACGGCTGTCGCTTCGTACCAATGCTCCGCCGCCCCGTCTAGAGCGCCGCGCATGCGGACGAAGGCATGGGGAATGCCGTATCGAAATTCTGCGGGCGGATCCAATCGACAATCGATTTTTCGCCACGCCGCTGCTATAGACCATCGCCTGGGGTCGTGAGAAGGCCCGCCAAAAGAGTTCCGAAAGGCTTGCACGCCGGGGGGCGGAGCCTGATCGCAGGGGTTACAGTATCGTGTTTGGAATGACTATCCGCCGCTTTCTCGGCCTATCCCTTCTCGCCGTCGCCGCCGGCTGCACGCAGACCGACAAGCCCGCCGATCTCGGCGTGACGAGCGACCCGTCGGGCGTGCAGACGACCGCCCAGCAGCAGACGGGCACCGCCGTCGTGCAGGGCTCGTGCCCGCAGGTCTACCTGCGCGACGGCACGGCCGTGCTGCGCCGCTACGCCAAGGGCGCCAAGGACGATCCGCAGAAGCTGCTCTACCAGGTGACGCTTGCCGACTCGACCCGCCAGTGCGTGCTGAACCAGAGCCAGCTCGTCATGACCGTGATGGTGCAGGGCCGCGTGGTGACGGGCCCGGCCGGCAGCGGCGGCACGGTCAACGTGCCGATCCGCGTCGCCGCCACGGACGGCAAGACGACGCTCTATTCCGAACTCGTCCAGCACACCGTCAACACGGAAGCCGGCCAGTTCGTCTTCACCAAGGGCGACGTCGCCCTGCCGGGCGGCTCCGGCGGCTTCACCAAGGTCTATGTCGGCTTCGACGAGGGGCCGTACAACACGAAGTGACGGCTTTTGCCGAGCAAATGAAAAAGGCCGCGGGAGCATGCTTCCGCGGCCTTCTTGTTCCTGGGGGCAATCGGCTCAGATCGCTTCCTGCCACTCCGCCAGCGCCGCGATGACGCCCGGCAGTTCGCTCATGCGCGAGATCACGGTCTCGGCGCCGGCTTCCGTCAGGCGGTCGGCGTGGGAGGGGTAGGTGTGCGAGGCGCCGGTGAAGCCGACGACGCGCATGCCGGCGGCGCGTGCACCGGCAATGCCGTGCACGGAATCCTCGATGACCAGCGTGTTGGCCGGGTCCGCGCCGAACTGCTTTGCGCCGTGCAGGAAGATATCCGGCTTCGGCTTGACGCGATCGGGACCGAGGTCCTTGGCCGAATAGACATAGGGGCCGAAGACCTCGCGCAGGCCGACCTTCGAGAGCATCATGTCGAGGCGGTGCGCGGCGGAGTTCGAGCAGATGCAATAGGGCTTGCGGATGCGCGAGAGCATCGACTTGACGCCGTCGATGACCTTCACCTCCTGGGCGAGGCGGGCGTCGAGCAGCTTTTCCGACTTGTCGAGCAGCGAGGCGGAGAGCGGGATGGCGGCCTCGCGCTCGACGGCGAGCAGGATGTTCTGCCAGGTCATGCCGGCAAAGCGCTCGCCCATCTCCTCCACGCTGATCGGATAGCCCGCATCGGTCAGCAGCGCCGATTCGACCTCGGCCGCGATGATTTCCGAATCGACCAGGACCCCGTCGCAGTCGAAGATGATGAGATCGAAACCGTCCATGACAAACCGTCTTTCAATGGCGCAATTGCCCGCAAGGGGCGGGACGCGGGCAGGCGTCGGGAATTGCGGATGGAACGAAGGGGCGGGATCGCCCGTAAAGCCGCGGTCTCCCTACACGAAAGGGCGCGTTGCGACAATTGCCGATTCCGGGGACGAGCCATGCGGTGGCAAGGGCGTGCTCGCCGAAGACCCCCTCTGCCTGCCGGCATCTCCCCCACAAGGGGGGAGAAGGCAGGAGGCTTGCCCTCCCTTTGATTTTTCACGCAGCGGGTGCGGCAGGTTAAGCCCTCCCCCTTGTGGGGCATTGTTCACAATGGACTCGCGATGAGGTGCCTGTTGAAG
>CAMLOC010000421.1 GCA_946481465.1 uncultured Shinella sp.
CGGCACCGGCACCGGCCAGACCATGAAGGAACTCGGCGAAGGCACCCGCGACATCATCGTCTCGACGACCGGCTGGGACATCAATCCGCGCGCGCTCGGCATCGTGCCGGCGGAAGCGAAGGTCGGCACGCTCGCCGGCTTCCACTGGGTCACGGACGCGCACTACGCCGTCATTCCGAAGGGTGTTTCCGACGAGAAGGTGAACGTCCTCCTCGACATCATCAACTTCATCCTGCAGCCCCAGCAGCAGGCGATTGCCTATGACGAGGGCTATTTCTATCCCGGCCCGGCCGTCAAGGACGTGACGCTCGACATGGCGCCGCAGGCCAGCCAGGACGTGATCGCCGAATTCGGCCGTCCCGAATACGAGGACTGGATCGCCAACAACCCGCTGGAGGTTCCCCTGGAACCCGCGCGGATCGTCGATGCCTTCCGCATCTGGGACGAGCAGATCGGTTCGGCCAAGGGCTGAGCGGACATCCGTGCTCTTGCGGCGACTCGATACCGGGCGCCGCAATTTCGACCGTGCCGTACAAACAGGAGGCGCTCTTGAGCCAGCAGGCCCAGACCGCAACGACAGCCCATTCGTCCCGGCAGCGCGCCCGGCTCGAACTGAGCGGCCTGCGCCGTTCGTTCGGCGCCTACAACGCGCTCGACGGGATCGACCTTTCCATCGAGCCCGGGGAATTCATCGCCCTGCTCGGCCCTTCCGGCTGCGGCAAGTCGACCGCGCTCAATTGCCTGGCGGGCCTTCTTTCGCTCTCCGGCGGGGAGATTCGCCTCGGCGACCGGCGCATCGATTCGCTCGAGCCGGAAAAGCGCGGCTTCGGCATGGTTTTCCAGAGCTATGCGCTGTTTCCCCACATGTCGGTGCGCAAGAATGTCGGCTTCGGCCTTGCCATGCAGGGCGTGAAGGGCGCGGAGGCCGACCGGCGCATCGATGAGGCGCTGGCGCTCGTCCGCCTCGGCTCGCAGGCCGAGAAACTGCCCGGCCAGCTTTCCGGCGGCCAGCAGCAGCGCGTGGCCATCGCCCGCGCCGTCGTCATCCGTCCGCCGGTCGTGCTGATGGACGAACCGCTTTCCAACCTCGACGCCAAGCTGAGGCTCGAGATGCGCGCCGAAATCCGCGGTATCCACGACCAGATCGGCTCGACCACCATCTACGTCACCCACGACCAGGACGAGGCCCTGTCGCTCGCCGACCGCATCGTGGTGATGAGCCAGGGCCGCATCATGCAGATCGGCACGCCGGAAGACCTCTACCAGCGGCCGGACCATGCCGAGGTCGCCGATTTCATGGGCTTCCGCACCCGCCTTGCCGGCCGTGTCGTCGCGGTCTCCGGCGACGAGGTGGCCATCGAGGCCGCCGGGGCGCGCCTTGCCGGCATCGCGCGCGAAGCGCTGAAGCCGGGCGACGCCGCGGTGCTTTCCGTGCGGCCGGAGGACCTGGTCGCCGTCGCGGAGGGCGAGGGCATTGCCGCGGTGGTGGCGAACATGGAATATCGCGGCCGCGCCTTCTTCGGCCTGGCGCATGCCGGCGACGGGTCGGAACTGTTCTTCCGCGCCGACCAGGCCCTGCCGCGCGGCGCGACGGCGAAACTCCAGCCGGTCGCCGGCCGGGCGCTCGTCTTCCGGGGGGCGGCGCAATGAGCGGGCCGTCGCTCGGCACCCGCCTTGCCGCGCGCGGCATCGACGGCACGACGCTGCTCGTGCTGCCGGGCATCGCGGTCATGGCGGCGCTGTTCGTCTATCCGTTCCTCTACGGCATCGTGGATTCGCTCACGCCGAAGGAAGGCGCCTGGTATTCGAACTACACGCGCTTCTTCAGCGATCGCTTCCAGTACGGCACGATCGCCGCCACGCTCTGGCTGGCCCTGCCCGTCACCATCCTCAACCTCGCGCTCGCCTTGCCCATCGCCTTCCGCGTGCGGCTGATGCGCCGGCAGCGGCTCCTGACGACCATCCTCGTCCTGCCGGTCACCCTCGGCACGGTCTTCGTCGCCGACGGGCTGCTGACGTTCCTCGGGCCGCAGGGCTGGTTCAACCGGGTGCTGCTCCTCGTCGGCATCCTCGATGCCCCGGTCAAGCTCACCAACAATTACTGGGGCGTGTTCGCCTCGCTGCTGATCACCGGCTTTCCCTTCGCCTTCCTTTTGACGCTGTCCTACGTGACCGGCATCGACCCCGCCATCGAGCAAGCCGCCGCGACGCTCGGCGCGGGGCCGCGCAAGCGCTTCACGCGGATCTTCCTGCCGCTGCTCGTGCCGGGGCTCGCCGTCACCTTCTGCCTCGCCTTCGTGCAGGCCTTCGCGGTGTTCCCCTCCGCCGTCCTGCTCGGCGCGCCGGCGGGCGCCACGCGCGTGATCTCGATCGCCGCCTACCAGGCCGCCTTCGAGCAATACGACCACTCGATGGGCACCGCCATCGCGATCATCATGGGCATCGTCGAACTGGTCATCGTCGTGGCGGTGCTGGGCCTGCGCTCCCTGTTCTACCGCGGCCCGGCCGGCGGCACGAAGGGATAGGCCGATGCGAACCGCGATCCTTCGGACAACAATCATCGGAAAGGGCACGCCATGATCCGCGACCAGGGCATAGGCTCGAAGCTGTGGCGCTTCGCCGTATGGGCGCTTGCCGGCCTGTTCGTGCTCAACCTCATCGCCGTCATCGCGGCGGTGCTGGTCAATTCCTTCGCGACCCGCTGGCTCGGCACATGGCTGCCCGTCGGCTGGACGACCCGCTGGTATTTCGACGCCTGGCGCGAGTTCCAGCTTTCCAGCGTCGTGCTCGTCACCTTCCAGATCGTCTTCACGGTGGTGCTGATCTCCGGCATCATCGGCGTCGTCACCGCCTATGCGCTGGCCCGGCGGGATTTCCCCGGCAAGCGGGCGGTCATCCTGCTGTTCCTGCTGCCGCTGCTCATTCCGCCGCTCACCTACGGCATTCCGCTGGCCACCGTGCTCTACCAGGTCGGTCTCGGCGGCACCTTCTGGGGCGTGGTCTTCATCAACCTCGTGCCGTCCCTGCCCTTCGTCATCCTGGTCATGATCCCCTTCATCGAGCAGATCGATCCGCGCATCGAGGCGGCGGCCCGGGTCTTCGGCGCGGGCACCGGCAGCCTCTTCCTGCGCATCCTGCTGCCGCTGCTGCTGCCCGGCATGCTGGCCGCGCTCCTGCTCGTGCTGGTGCGCACCATCGCCATGTTCGAACTGACCTTCCTCGTCGCCGGTCCGACCAGCCAGACGCTGGTCGTCTCGCTCTACTATGCCGTCTTCGCCTCCGGCGTGCGCGCCGGCCAGTCGATCGACGCCATGGCGGTGGTCTACATGGTCACCACGCTGTTCTGGCTGGTGCTCGCGCTGCAATTCGTCAGCCCGACGCAGATCGTCGCAAGGGCAAAGCAGCAGCAGGCGACATAGGGCGCCCGCACGGCGCACACATGGTTTCCGACTGCCGGACATGCCGGCGGCCGGGCGGGGCCGGGAGGCGGCAATGGCCTCCATCCGCATGTTCCGGCTCCCATATTTCATCTTGCATACTAGTCGACCAATTGCTACCATCAGAGACAATTCAAGTACTTCTCAAGGGGTTGATATGCGTCAGACGTGGCGGTGGTTTGGACCTAAGGATCTCGTCTCGGTTGACGATATGCGGCAGGCGGGCGTCGAGGGCGTCGTCTCGGCGCTGCATCATGTGCCGACCGGAACGGTCTGGTCGCCCGAGGAGATCGCCGAGCGCCAGCGCGTCGTCGGCCTGATGACGGACGGTGCGCCCTCTGGGCTCGCCTGGGAAGTGGTGGAAAGCCTGCCCGTCTCCGAGGACATCAAGAAGCAGAAGGGCGACTGGAAGGCGCATATCGCCGCCTGGAAGGAAAGCATGACCAACCTCTCGCGCGCCGGGATCAAGGTCATCTGCTACAATTTCATGCCCGTGCTCGACTGGACGCGCACCGACCTCGACTACCGCCTGCCGTCCGGCGCCACCTACATGCGCTTCGACACGATCGATTTCGCCGCCTTCGACATCCACATCCTGCAACGGCCCGGCGCCGCCGAGAGCTTTCCCGCCGACGTGGTCGAGGACGCGGCGCGCCGCTTTGCCGAAATGGACGAGGACCGGCGCCGGCAGCTTGCCGGCAATGTCGTCTTCGGCCTGCCGGGCGCCGCCGAATCCTTCACGCTTGCCGCCGTGCGCGCCCATCTTGCCGAATATGCCGCCATCAGCGAGGAGAGCCTTCGCGGCCACCTCGTCGATTTCCTCGCCGAGGTCGCGCCGCTGGCGCAGGAGCTCGGCATGCGGCTCTGCTGCCACCCGGACGACCCGCCGTTCCCGCTGCTCGGCCTGCCGCGCGTCATGTCGACGGAGGCGCATTACCGCCGCGTCATGGAGGCG
>CAMLOC010000422.1 GCA_946481465.1 uncultured Shinella sp.
ATGAGTGTCAATGCGTGAAAGGCTGTCTCAAAGGATTCCATCGACCCCTCCCAAGGTCAGACGCTTGAGGGTCAGAGGCGCGAATAATCGACTTTCTGCCATGCGTTCGCGGCGACGGAGGCTTCCGCCGCATCGAGCACATAGTGGATCTTGATGACGTCCCGGAAGTTCGGGCTCGACGGCTTGCCGGAGCGCAGGCCCTGCGCGAAGGTGTGCCAGGCCTGCGCCACCTCGAAGGCGGCCTGGCCGTGCTTGAAGCCGGTCACATAGGTGTGGCGGGCGGGGATCTCGATCTCGCGGAAGGCGCGCTGCAGCCGCTCCGGCGCAATCGGCCCGCCATGCATCTGCTCGTCGGAGACGCGGGCGCCGTAGAGTTTGAGCATGCCGCGCGTCGGGTCGCCGCCGCCGGTCGCCTTGTCCCAGTTGTCGGGCGTATCGGTGGTGCCGAGCATCAGCATGCCCTCCGTGCCGTAGATCTCGAAGCGCGTGCCCGTGCCGAACCAGCCGGTGAGCGAGGTCTGCATCATGCCCATGACATCGCCGCCGACGCGCAGCAGATAGTTCATGTTGTCGACCTGGTTGCCGCGGATGACGCCGTTGTCGTCCGTGTTGCGGCGCTCCGGTGCGAGCACGCGCATATCGGCGCAGATGTCGGTCACGTCCGCGCCAAGAACGGCCATGACGCGCTGCAGGCTCTGGCCGCTGCGATAGCCGGGATGCCCTCCATCCTGCGCCTGGAAAAGCCATTCCCGATGGCCGGGGCGCGGCATGATGTAGGCGCCGGACACGAAGCCATGCGAGAAGGAGAGCGGCTTGCCAATGAAGCCGGAGCGCACGAGTTCCGCCATATGCAGCGAGGCGGGTTCGAAATGGTGCTGGTAGCCGACCTGGCTATGCAGACCGCCGGCTTTCGCGGCATCGTACATTTCCTGGGCCTGGGCCGTCGTGACCGCCATCGGCAGTTCGCAATAGACATGCTTGCCCGCCTTCAGCGCCGGCATGGCGACGCGGTGGTGGACCGATGGGCGGACGGAAACGCAAACGATGTCGATATCCGGTATTTCGGCGAGCATGCGCTCCACATTGTCATAGGCATTGGGGATGCCGAAGTGGCGGCACGTCTCCGATGCGCTCTCCATCCTGGTGGTGCAGACGGCGGCAAGGTCGAAGGTCTCGGACTGGCTGAGAAGCGCTGGAATATGGGCACGAACCGAAAAGCGCTCGCGGCCATCCGGACTATGGGCGAAGGCCGCCCCGACAATGGCCACCTTGAATTTCGACTTCGACATAGTACCTCCCATTTCAAATCGATTGCAGATTGTGAACTGTCGACAGTTTATCTCATTCTTCGCCGCAGCGTCTGCCCTGTCTCAGCTCTTCATGCGGTTGCGGATATTGGAATGCGCGTTGGCGAGGTGAAGCCGCATGGCGGCCTCGGCCTTCTCCGGCGAACGCTCGCGAAGGCCCTCGACGATGGCGCGGTGCTCGTCGGCGACGGTGCCGGCCCGCTCCGGACTGCCGCCGGAGCGATAGCGATGGAAGCGCATCAGGTAGTAGATATCGTCGCGCAGGATGGTGACGAGTTTTTGATTGCCGCTCGCCTTGATGATGGCGAGGTGGAAATCCTGGTCCGGCGACTGGGCGAAAGCTCGGTCCTCGCCGATGCGGGCCGCGTTGCCGCGCCAGATCGCTTCGATCGTCGCAAATTCCTCGTCCGTGATGCGGGTTGCGGCAAGGCGGCAGGCGAGCGGTTCCAGCTCCTCGCGAATCACCAGGATTTCCTCGAGCTTTTCCGAGAGGAGTGCGGTCACCCGGGCGCCGATATGCGGAATGCGTTCGATCAGGCCGCGCCCTTCGAGGCGGCGCAGTGCCTCGCGCAGCGGCCCCCGGCTGATCCCCATCTTGGCGGCGATCGCTTGCTCGGACAGCCGGCCGCCACTCGCCAGTTCGCCATTGAGAATGGCCGTCTCGAGCCGATCCACGACCTGATCGACCATCGACGAAGGCGTGACAAACTCTTCCAATGCCTTTTTCATGGCTTCCGATCGCATCTGATGACGTCCCCAATGCGTTAGTCGTGGATTTTCCGTCCGGAGGCAAGGCGTAAGAGTTGCTGCAATGCAGCACCGTCGAGATGTTCGAAGCGGGCGGCGCCGTCGATGATCTGCGTGATCGCGGGCCGACCGAGTGCTGTCGCCAGGCAGTTCTCCACCTTTGCGCGGTGCTCGGCTTCGGTCATCGCTTCCCCTCCCCACGAACCGCGCGGATTGGAGCAACGCGCCGTCAGGCTTTCGCCGCCGGCCAGCATAACCGTCACCTCGCCGTAGCGGCCGGTCGCATAGGCGCTCGGCATGTCGGCCGGCATCTCCACGGTGATCCGGGGCAGCAGGCGCTGCATGTCGGGGCGCGATAGCCTCAAGTCCGTGAAGGTGTCGAGCCCGACGCGACCGTCGAGGAGTGCCGCAGCCACCGTGTACTGCACGCTGAACTTGCCATCGAGCCCGGAGCGCGGGAACGGCCGGTTGCTCGACGGCACGTCCGCCACGACGATGCGGATCGTCTCGATCGCCTCGGGATCGGCAATCTTCGGGTGAAGCTCCAGCGCGGCGGCGATCCCGTAATGGGTCGAGAACTTCGCGGGATAGATCTTCACCGCATAGCCGGGGTCAAGGATGCGCCAGCGCGTGCCGATTTGCAGCAATACGGAAGGATCGGCCGTCGGCATGAAGCCGGCAAAATAGCCCTGGCTGTCCTCGTCGAACACCCGATGCGTGGCGGTAAAGCCCGCCTCCGTCAGCAGCGCGCAGTCGAGGCCGTTTGCCGCCGCCTGGCCGCAATGGGTGGATTTCGTCATCGTGCCGAGATTGGTGAAGAGCGCGCCTGCACGGGACGCGGCCATGCCCAGCGCATTGGCCGTCTGGTCGGCATCAAGGCCGAGAAGGCAGGCGGATGCCGCCGCAGAACCGATCGGCCCGACGACACCGGGGGGATGGAAGCGCAGATCGCGCGATTCCGACATTCCCGCCTGCCGCAGCCAGCCCTGGACCTCGATGCCGCGCACGAGGGCCGTCATCACGTCCCGCCCGGACAGGGCGCGATCCTCGGCAAGGGCCAGGACGGCGGAGAGGACCGGTGACAGCGCATGCGTCGCCGGTCGCCACATGGGCTCGAAGTCGAGGACATGCATGGAGGTTGCATTGAGGAGCGCCGCCGGCACCGGTGCGAGGCCGAAGCCAAGCCCGAGGGCGGAGACATCCCCCTCCCGCGCATGCCTTTTCAGATGGCCCGCCAGTATACGCGGCGCCTCTTCGAGCGACGCACCGGCCACCGCGACCGCGATTCCGTCGATGACGAGCCGGCGGGCCGAGGCGACGAGCGCCTCCGGGAAATCCTCGAACCGCATCGCCTGGAGTTTCGCGACGACGGCTTGCGTCAGGGCGTTGCCTTTGCCTTTCGACGATCCCTCGCTCACGCCACTGCCCCGCGATCGTATTTGCGCTCCAGCACGTCCTGCGGCAGCACCTTTCGTTCCAGCGCGCGCACGCCGTCATAGTCCATGAGTTTCATGATGTCGTCGATACCGACCAGGAGATCGGGACGATCGACCGCGACACCGTTCTCGTAGGCGTCCTTCATGACGCGCAGCGCTTCCGCCATGCCGTGGATTGCGGCCGCCGGCAGCATGCGCGGGAGGCTGACCCGGTGCACGCCCCAGGCCTTCAGGTCCTTGAGCGGGATCAACGGCGTCGTCGGCCGCTTGCGGATGCCGAAGCCCATGTTGATGCTGAGGGGAATGCCCGCATCGACGAGACGGCGGATATACTCTTCAGAGCTCACCGCATCGGGGAAGATCAGATCGGCGCCGGCCGCAAGATAGGACTTCGCCCGCCGGATCGTCGCCTCGATCCCCTCGACCGCGAGCGCATCCGTCCGGGCGATAATGACGAAGGCATCGTCGCGGCGCGCCATGCAGGCAGCCTCGATGTTCTTGACCATGTCGCTCTCGGCGATCACTTCCTTGCCCTGCATATGGCCGCAGCGCTTCGGGCTCACCTGGTCCTCGAGATTGATGCCGGCGACGCCCGCCTCCTCGAATTGCTGGACGGTGTGATAGACGTTGACCGCATTGCCATAGCCCGTATCCGCATCGCAGGTGAGCGGAATGGAAATCGAGCGCGCGATATTCCGGCAGTGGCTGACGTTCTCCGAAAGCCCCATCACCCCGATATCGGCAATGCCCAGAAGCGAGTTCGATACGGCCGCCCCGCTCGTCGCGGCCGTCGAGAAGCCCGCCGCCTCGACGAGCCGGGCACTGTAACCGTCATAGACGCCGGGAGACACGATGAAGTCTCCAGCCGCGAGC
>CAMLOC010000423.1 GCA_946481465.1 uncultured Shinella sp.
CTTGACGACGACCGGCGACGGCAGGGTCTCGAGGATCTCCTCGGTGAGCGCGATGCGCTCGAGGTCCGAGCGCCACTGCTCTTCCTGCTTCTTCTGCTCGGAAACGTCGACGAGCGTGGAGATATTGTAGCCGCTCGGCAGGCGGCGCTTGCGGAAATGGATCCAGCGGTCGCGGCCGACCCGCTCGACGGCGTCGTGCTGTTCGCGCCAATGGGCGGAGATGCGGGAGGAGATCCACTCCTCGCGGTTGACGGCCTTGTGGCGCTGCTCGGGCGGGATGCCGTAGCGCACGCCGCTGTCGAAGATGGCGCCGAGCACGTCGCGCAGCCGCGTGCCCGGTTTCAGCGCATCGGCGGGAATGGGGAAGTAGCGCAGGATCTGGCGGCTGGCGAAGACGAGGCAATCGTTCTTGTCGTAGACGATCACGGCGGCGGCGAGGATATCGCACGCGGCCTCAAACATACCCAGCCGGATGTTCGCGTCTGACGACGCTACATCATTCATTGTGGCAGACCTCGCCTGTCTGGCATTCCCGGAAACATGCTGATCGGTGCGTCTTGCACCTTCGGACAGGGGAATGACAGCGGCCAGCGACGCTGAAATCGTCCACCGGGAAACCGGCCGGCTTGTGTTCATACAAGCATGTCCCGCACGTTGGCAGCATTTTATTAAAGCCTGATTAAACGGTTTTCCGCCGCCTCGCGCGGCAGGGCGGGATAAGCGGATTTGCCCCTTCCATGCCCCCGCCGAATCCGCGAAAATGGCGGCATGACGATCAGGCAGCTTTCCGAAACCCTTATCAACCAGATTGCCGCGGGCGAGGTGATCGAACGGCCGGCCAGCGCCGCCAAGGAGCTGATCGAGAACGCGCTGGATGCGGGCGCGACACGCATCGAGATCGCCACGGCCGGCGGCGGCAAGACGCTGCTGCGCGTCACCGACAATGGCGGCGGCATGGCGCCCGCCGACCTGGAACTGGCGATCCGCCGCCACTGCACCTCCAAGCTCGACAAGGACCTCACCGACATTCGCACGCTCGGCTTTCGCGGCGAGGCGCTGCCCTCGATCGGCTCGGTGGCGAGGCTCTCGCTGCTCAGCCGCACGGCGCAGGCGAGCGAGGGCGCCGAGATCAGCGTGACCGGCGGCAAGGTGGAGCCCGTGCGGCCGGCCGCCGCCAACCGCGGCACCGTGGTCGAGGTGCGCGACCTGTTCTTCGCCACGCCCGCCCGCCTGAAATTCCTGAAGAGCGAGAAGGCCGAGGCTTCCGCGATCTCGGACGTGGTGCGGCGCATGGCGATCGCCTTTCCGCATGTGCGCTTCGTGCTGTCGGGCTCCGACCGCACGACGCTGGAATTTCCCGCGACGGGCAGCGACCGGCTCGCCCGCATCGCCCAGGTGCTCGGCCGCGATTTCCGCGACAATGCCATCGAGATCGATGCGGCGCGCGAGGGCGTGCGGCTCACCGGCTTTGCCGGCGTGCCGACCTTCAACCGCGGCAACAGCCTCAACCAGTTCGCCTTCGTCAACGGCCGGCCGGTGCAGGACAAGCTGATCTGGTCGGCGCTGCGCGCGGCCTATGCCGAGACCATCCCGCACGGGCGCTATCCCGTCGCGGTGCTTTCGATCGAGATCGACCCGGCGCTGGTCGACGTCAACGTGCATCCGGCGAAATCGGATGTGCGCTTCCGCGATCCGGGCCTGGTGCGCGGCCTCGTCATCGGCGCGATCCGCGAGGCGCTGGCCCGCGAGGGCGACCGGGCGTCGACCACGGGCGCAAGCGGCCTGATGCGCGCCTTCCGGCCGGAAACGCAGCGCCCGCCGGCGCCCTGGAGCCCGGCCGCCTCGCCCTACCGCCCCTTCGAGACGGCGGGCGCCACGGCGCCGCATTTCAGCGAGCGGCAGGCAGGCTTTGCCGATTTCGCCGCGCCCTCGGCGCGCAGCGAGCCGGCCTATGCCCCTTCCCCCACGGCGCCGCGCGACGAGGAGCCGCCGCAGCGCCACCCGCTCGGCGCGGCGCGCGCGCAGCTGCACGAAAACTACATCGTCGCGCAGACCGAGGACGGGCTCGTCATCGTCGACCAGCATGCGGCGCACGAGCGGCTGGTCTTCGAGGCGATGCGCAATGCCCTGCATGCCCGGCCGGTGCCGGCGCAGGCCCTGCTCATTCCCGAGATCGTCGATCTGCCGGAGGACGATTGCGACCGGCTGGTCTCCCATGCCGGGGAATTCGCCCGCCTCGGCCTCGGCATCGAGCGCTTCGGACCGGGCGCCGTCGCCATCCGCGAGACGCCGGCCATGCTGGGCGAGATGGACGCCGCCGGGCTGGTGCGCCAGCTTGCCGACGAGCTTGCCGAATGGGACACGGCGAGCGGGCTGAAGAACAAGCTGGAATATCTCGCCGCGACCATGGCCTGCCACGGCTCCGTGCGCTCGGGCCGGCGCATGCGGCCGGAGGAGATGAACGCGCTGCTGCGCCAGATGGAGGCGACGCCCGGCTCCGGCCAGTGCAACCACGGCCGGCCGACCTATATCGAATTGAAGCTTTCCGACATCGAGCGGCTGTTCGGGCGGAGCTAGAGCATTTCCAGGCGAAGCGAAATCGCGGCGGCGTCGGAGAATGCGGTAAAACAAGAATCCGGAGCCATGCATCGCCATCCTGCCGCCGGCCGGGCGCCGGCGAAAAAGCTGGAATTTTCACCCCTGCCGGGATATGGCACGGTATTGGCCGCGCAGCCGGTGCGTGCCCCCCGATGAGACGGATATTGAGATCGATGATGAACCGTTTTGAAGGACGCGGCGGCCGCGAAGCGAAGATCCGCTATCTCGACGGCGATTTCCAGATCCTGATGCCGGGCTCGCACGTCATCTGCGCGATGACCGGCGAGACGGTGCCCGTCGACGAACTGCGCTACTGGAGCGTCGCGCGGCAGGAGCCCTATGTCAGCGCGGAAGCCTCGCTGGAGGCCGAAAAGCGCGCCGGGGCGCTGCCGACGCAGAAAAGGCAGTAGGCAGTAGGCAGTAGGCAGTAGAGACTGCCGGGGGATGCGGCAGCGTCAAATCCCTATTGGCTATTGCCTAACGCCCATTCCCTTCCCGCTCTTTCGCAGCCAGCCGGTGCAGCTTGCGCCGCCGGGCGCTGACGATCGCCGCATCGATGATCGCATCCGGCCCCTTGGGGTCGTCGAAACGGATCTCGACCTCGATCACGCGGCTCTTTTCCTTCAATTCCCCCGCGCGTCCATGCTCGCCGGCCAGGCGCACGCTGTCCTTCGCCGTGGTGACGAGCTGATAGCCGACGCCCTCGGCATGATCGAGGAGTTCCGCGACCTCGTCCTCGGAGAGGTGGTGATGATCGGGGAAGCTGCGCGTCACGTAGAGATGCGCACCCGTCTCGGTGACGGTGCGGAAGAATTTCTCGTTGTCGGCGATGCCCGACCAGGCCATGACGACCGTGTCGGCAAGGTCTTCGGCGCCGACGGTGGCGAGGGTGGCGGAATGGATCGCCTTGCCGGCCCGCGCCGCCTGGCGGATCAGCGCATCGGCGGCATTGCCGTTGCCGATCGCCAGAAGCGCGTTCGCCTGGCGCATCTGCTCGGCGAGCGGCGCGCGCACCGGCCCCCCCGGCACGAGATGGCCGTTGCCGATGCCGCGGCGGCTGTCGATGACGAGCAGCGCATAGTCGAAGGCGAGCTGTGCGCTCTGGAAGCCGTCGTCCATGATGATGAGGTCGGCGCCCTCCTCCACCAGCTTGCGCGCGCCCTTGATGCGCCGGCGGGCGATCACGGTCAGCGCCTCGCGGGCGAGCAGCAGCGGCTCGTCGCCGACGGCGCGGGCACGGTGATGATGCGGATCGACGACGGTGGTGACATCGAGCGAGCCGCCATAGCCGCGCGACAGGAAGCCGGGTTTCAGGCCGCGCGCCTTGGCGGCGCGGGCGAGCGCGATCGCCGTCGGCGTCTTGCCGGCGCCGCCCACGGTGAAGTTGCCGACGCAGATGACGGGGACGGTCACTTCGGCGCGCCGGCCCTTGCGCATCCGCCGGCCGGCGATCAGGCCGTAGAGGCGCGAGACCGGCCAAAGCGCATAGGCCCGCCAATCGGGTTTCATCCACCAGAAAGGCGGTGCTTCACTTACCATTCCGTCCCCCGCGGGCGTCCCGACCCGGTTTCCCGCAGCAAACGCGAGAAGTTGCGGAAAATCAACCGGGGGGATTGGCATCGGCGTTGTGGGAGCGTGGCCCGCCCCTCATCCGCCTGCCGGCACCTTCTCCCCGCAAGCGGGGAGAAGGACAGTTTTGCCCGGCCTTGCCACAAGTCCCTTCTCCCCGCTTGCGGGGAGAAGGTCGCGGCCGCGGGA
>CAMLOC010000424.1 GCA_946481465.1 uncultured Shinella sp.
CGTCAGGCGCTCCTGGGGCAGGAAGACCGGGTGATCGCCGTTCCTGCGCGGCGGCTGGCGGGTCAGCGCGGTCTCCATGATCTGGAACGGATTGAGGGTCGAGACGCCCCAGTCGCTGGAGAGCGTGTGCATGGCGCCGGCATCGATCAGCGATCGGAAGGCGTAGATCCAGTTTCCGCGCGCTTCGCCCACCATCGGCAGGGCGACATCCGTGACGGACGGCTCATGGCGTGCCCAGAGCGACTGGAGGTTGGCGACGGCGCCGAGCGCGGCGAAACGGGGAACATCGGCCGGATCGATGCATTGGATATGGGCGATCTGATGCAGGCTCGGCCAGAGGCCATTGGCCTCCTTCGCGGCCTCCAGCCCGTCGAGCGCGGCGTGAACGGCGCCATCGCCGATGGCATGAACGTGGATCTGGAAGCGGGCGGCATCGAAGGCAGCGAAGAGCTCCTTGACCTGTTCGTAGCCGAACATCAGCGGTGCATTGCCGCCGATCCCGTCGGAATAGTCCTCCAGCATCGCGGCCGTTCGGTTCTCCAGCACGCCGTCGAGGAAGAATTTCGCGGAGTGGATACGGAACATGTCGAGCTGGTTGGCGCGGCGCAGGGTCTCGACGCGGGCAAGCGCATCCGCCGTCGCCTCCTCGGGGAACACCTTGGCAGTGGCGCAGATCCGGACGGTTAGCTCGCCGCTCTCCGCAAGGCTGCGGTAGACGCGGGCGTGGCGCTCTTCGACCAGCGCATCCAGCACCCCCGTGATGCCGTGTCGGTTGCACAGCGCCTGGCCGTAGCGCACGCCGTCGGCATAGTTTGCATCCGTCACTTCGGGCATGCGGTCCGTGGCCCAGTCCACGGCGCTTTCATGCAGCATGCCGGTGGGCATGCCCGCTTCATCGAGGACGAAATGGCCGTTCAGCGGATCGGCGGTGCCTTTCCTAAGGCCGATGCTCTCGATTGCTCTGGAATTGAGACAGGCATTGTGACCGTCGGAGGCGAGAATGAAGCAGGGCCGGTCCGGCACGGCCGCATCGAGCACATGCCGGTCGAGATTGTAATCGGTGAAGATGCCGGTGTACCAGCCGACGCCCTTCACCCAGCCGTCGCCGGGCCTGTCCGCGGCAAAGGCCGCCAGGATGCCCTGAAGCCCGGCAAGCGTGCGCGCGTCATCGAGATCGGCCGTCATGCCGTACTGGTAGCCGGAATCCTGCAGGTGGATATGCGTGTCCTGGAACCCCGGCAGGACGAGCCGCCCGCCGGCATCGACGATGCGTGTCGACGGCCCTGCAAGCGCGCGGATTTCCCGGGTCGGGCCGAGGGCGCAGACCTTGCCGGCCACGACCGCCAGCGCTTCGGCGCGCGGGACAAGCGGGTCCATGGTGAGAATATCGGCATTCACGACGATCAGGTCCGGCTGTGCCATGCAAGGGCCTCCATGTGGTCGTGCGTCACGCATCCTCGGGTTTCAGGCCGGCAGCACCGCGCCGGCGGATGATTTCCGAGAGGATGACGAGCAGCGTGGAAACGATGAGAATGACGGAGCCGAGCGCCAGCATCGGCGGCAGCTTGTTGGGAAAGCGAAGCTGGCCATAGAGGAAGACCGGCAGGGTCGGTTGCGTGCCGCTGAGGAAGAAAGCCAGCACGAATTCGTCGAAGGAGGTAATGAAGCACAGGAGAAGGCTCGATATGACCGCCGGCAGGATCAGCGGCAGCGTCACGCGCCGGAAAGTGCCGAGTGCGGTTTCGCCAAGATCCCGCGAGGCTTCCTCCAGGCTCCTGTCGAGCCCGTCGAGGCGCGACATCAGCACCATGACGGAAAAGGGCAGGCACAGGAAGACATGGGCGATGGTGATCGACCAGAGCGACAGGTCGATCTTGAGGATGCGCACCAGAATGACGAGGAAGGCGACCGCGAAGATGATCGACGGCACGACGAGCGGCAACATGACCGTTGCAAGCAGGAAGTTCGAGGCCGGCAGCAGCCGGCGGGCGAGCGCGATCGCCAACGGAATGCCGATGGCGGTCGCGGTGACGGCGGAGACGGCCCCGACGATGAGGCTGTTTGCAAGCGCTCCCAGCATCGCCCCGTTCGTGAACATCGCGCCGTAGTGCTTGACGGTGAAGGCCTTCAGCGGGAAGACGGCGAATGTGTTGTCGTTGAACGAGAAAAGCGGCAGCAGGATCGTCGGCGCATACAGGAAGACGAGAAAGAAAACCGCATAGAGGCTGAGGAAACGGAAGCGGCGGCTCATGCTGACCCACTCCGTTCGCGCAGCTTGCGATAGCCGATGGCCCAGAGGAAGACGAGGCAGAAGATCCCGATCGCCAACATCATGACGATGGCGACGGCAGCCCCCAGCGGCGCATTGTCCTGCTTGAAGAACAGCGTCTGGATGGCATTGCCGATCATCGTGCCGCCCGGTCCGCCGACGAGCGTCGGCGTCACATAGTCACCGACCGTGGGAACGAACACCAGAAGCGCCGCCGAGACGACGCCGGGCAGCGAGAGGGGCAGCGTGATGCGCCGGAAGCGCGCCCAGCGGCTGTCGCCGAGATCGGTCGCGGCTTCCAGCAGCGTCCTGTCGACCTTCTCCAGCGAAACGTAGATCGGCAGGATCGCGAACGTCACCCAGGCGTGGGTCAGCGTCAGCGTGACGGCGACGGGATTGTAGAGCAGGAATTCGAGCGGCTTGGCGATGATGCCGAGGCTGATCAGGCCGGAATTGATGGCACCGTTGAAGCCGAGCACGATCTTCCAGGCAAAGACCCGGAGCAGATAGCTGGTCCAGAAGGGAATGGTGATCAGGATCATCCAGACGACCTTGTATTTCGTCACGCGGAAGGCGAGGAAATAGGCCATCGGATAGGCGACGAGCAGAACGGCCACCGTCGCCGTCAGCGACATGAGGAGCGATTTCAGAAGCAGGATGGCCGGAACCGGGTTGGCGAGCGGAAAGGGAATGCCGAAATAGACCGTCGGCGTCTGCGATGGTTCGATCAGGCTCCAGTAGTTCGCCAGCGTCGGCGTCGTGTCGATCGCAAAGCCGGTCTGCGTCCAGAAACTCAGCGTCAGGAGCGCCAGAAGCGGCGCGACGAGGATGAACACGAGAACCGCGACAAGGCCATAGCCGACCGTCGAGCGGACCTGCCCCATGGCGTTGCGGCGCGCGCCCTGCCCCATGACGCCCTCCTAGAGTTTCAGCGCCTTGATTTCCTCCCAGACCTTCGTCTGCTCGTTGACGACGGCACTCGGCTGGGGCTCGAACAGGATCGCGTTCTTCATGTGTTCGACGGGATCGGTGATGCCCATGGACTTGACCATTTCGGGATCGGATATTTCGAAGGACTTCATGTTGGCATGGCCGTAGCCGGAACCTTCGATCAGCGTCTTGCCGGTTTCGGGGGAAAGCCAGGCATCGATGAAATCATAGGCGAGCGCGGCATCGGCCTTGCCGGAATTGAGGATCGTCATGCCGCAGAACCAGGTGAAATAGCCCTCCTTCGGCTTGGCATAGACGGCGTCTATACCTTGCGCCTTCAGGTTCTTCACCGTGTCGTTCCAGGCATAGGCCGCGACGATCTCGCCGGAGGCGAGGCCCTGCTGCAGTTCCGTCGCATCGGTCCACAGGAAACGGCTGTTGTTGACCGCCTTGGCGCCGAACGCCTTGGCCGCCTGAAGCTTTTCGCCGACAAGCAGATTGGCCTCCCGGTAGCCCATGCCCTTGACCATCTGCCCGATGCCGATCACCAGGGGATCGTCGAGCATCGAGACCTTGCCGGCAAAGGCATCGTCGTAGAAGATTCCCCAGGTCTCGCCGTCCTTGAAGGCATCGCCGATCAGGTCCGGCCGGTAGGCGATGCTGGCATTGCCCCAGTCGGCCGGCGCCATGACGACATTGCCGTCGACCACGACGCCCGCGGCGGTCTGCAGGGCGGGAAAGACGTCCTTCCAGTTGGAAAGGCGCGTGGTGTCGATCGGCACGGTCAATCCCGCCTCGACGAAGCGGCCGACGGAATAATTGCAGGGATGCATGACATCGGCGGCAAAGCCCGCCCTCACCTTGGCAAGGGCCTCCTCCTCGCCGGCGAAGGTCGAGAAATTCGGTCCGGACCCGTGTTTGCCGACATAGGATTCGAAATATTCCTGCGTGTCGTATCCGGTCCATTCGAGACAGGTGAGAACCTCGGCTGCCCGCGAGAGCCGGGGCATGAGGGTGATGCCGACGCCGAAGGCCGCGGCACTTTTCAGAACATCGCGCCGGGAGACCCGGCCTGACGCCATGCGATCGACGAACCTGATGCGCTGCATATGTCCGCTCCTGCCGTTCCACGGGGGTT
>CAMLOC010000425.1 GCA_946481465.1 uncultured Shinella sp.
GCCGCGGCACCGACGTCACCGTGCGCATCCCCTCCGCGACGATGACCTCCTTCGCGGCGGCGGAATAGGCCGTCATGGCGCTCGACATTTTCCTTCCCGATGAAGCCGCGACAATCCGGCTCAGTGAGGACATGGCGCTCGCCGTCAGGCGCGGCGACTATATCGCGCTGTCGGGCGATCTCGGCGCGGGCAAGTCGACCTTTTCGCGCGCGCTGCTCCGCGCCATCGCGGACGATGCCTTCCTGGAAGTGCCGAGCCCGACCTTCACGCTGGTCCAGAGCTACGACCTCCGCATCCCCGTCGCCCATTTCGACCTCTACCGCATCGCCGATGCCGCCGAGATCGACGAACTCGGCTTCGACGAGGCGCTTTCCGACGGCATCTGCCTCGTCGAATGGCCGGAAAAGGGCTTTGGCGCGCTGCCGGCGGAAGGGATTTCGCTCACTTTCCTGCATGAGGGCGAGGGACGACGCGTCACCATCGATGCTCCGGCCTTGGCGCTGGCCCGCATCCGCCGCTCGCTGGCGATCCGCGCCTTCCTCGATGAAGCCGGCTACCGAAATGCTGTGCGGCGCCACCTGACGGGCGACGCCTCGGTGCGCGCCTATGAGCATGTCCATGCCGGCGGCGCGCGTTTCGTGCTGATGGATTCGCCGCGCCACACGCCCGGCCCGATCCTCGCCCATGGCAAATATTACCAGCAGATCGCCCATATCGCCGAGGACGTGAAGCCCTTCATCGCCATCGGCCGCCATCTCGTCGCCCGCGGCCTGCGCGCCCCGGCCATTCACGAAATGGATATCGATGCGGGCATCCTCCTGATCGAGGATCTCGGCAGCGAAGGCGTGCTCGACGCGAACGGCGTGCCGATCGCCGAGCGCTACCGCGAGAGCGCCGCCTGCCTTGCGCGCCTGCACGGGGAGGCCGCGGAACGGGATCTTCCCGTCGCCGGCGGCATCGTGCACCGCGTGCCGGATTTCGACCGCGACGCCATGCAGATCGAGGTCAGCCTCCTCATCGACTGGTACCTGCCCTTCAAGCGCGGCACGCCGGCAAGCGACGACGAGCGCCGCACCTATGTCGCCCTTTGGGACGGGCTGATCGACAGCCTCGCCGCCGCCGAGCACAATCTGCTGCTGCGCGACTTCCACTCGCCGAACATCATCTGGCGACCGGAGGCGACCGGCACCGACCGGGTCGGCATCATCGATTTCCAGGATGCGATGATCGGCCCCTCGGCCTATGACGTCGCCTCTCTGGTACAGGATGCGCGCGTCGACATGCCGGAGGGCGTGGCGGAAAGCGTTCTCGACCACTACCTGTCGCTGCGGGCGAAAGATCCCGGCTTTAACCGGGAGCGGTTCCTGCGCGACTGGCATGTCATGGCCGCGCAGCGCAACTGCAAGCTCGTCGGCCTCTGGGTGCGGCTGATGCAGCGCGACGGCAAGCCGGTCTATATGCGCCACATGCCGCGCACCCTCAGCAATCTGGAACGGGCGCTTGCCCATCCCGACCTCGCCCCCTTGCGCGACTGGTGCGAAAAGGCTGGAATCCTCGCGACCGAATCATGATCGCGAGCAGCCGATGAAGATCGAAGACGCCATGGTGCTGGCCGCCGGCCTCGGCACCCGCCTGCGCCCCATCACCGACACGATACCGAAACCCCTGGTGCCGGTCGCCGGAAAGCCGATGATCGACTACGGGCTTGATGCGCTGGCCGCGGCCGGCGTCAGGCGCGCCGTCGTCAACGTGCATCATTTCGCCGACCAGATGATCGCCCATCTTGCGAGCCGCACGGTGCCGGAGATCATCCTCTCCGACGAGACCGGGCAACTGATGAATTCCGGCGGCGGGCTGGCCAAGGGCCTGAAACTGCTTGGCCGCGACCCCGTCTTCGTGATGAATGCCGACCTCTTCTGGATCGGCGAGAAGGCCGGCGAGCCGAGCAATCTCGAACGGCTGGCGGCGGCCTTCGACCCGCAGCGCATGGACATGCTGCTGCTCTGCGTGAAGCTGGAGGACACGACCGGCCACAACGGCAAGAAGGATTTCTCCATGGATGCCGACGGGCGGCTGGCGCGCTACCGGGAGGGCGACGGAACGCCCTTCGTCTATGCCGGCGCCATCGCCATGATGCCGGCCCTCTTCGACGACGCGCCCGAGGACGCCTTCAACCTCAACATCTATTTCGACCGGGCGATCGGGGCGGGCCGCCTCCATGGCATCGCGATGGACGGCCACTGGATCACCGTCGGCACGCCGGAGGCGATCGGCGCGGCGGAGGCCGTCATCGGCGCGGCGCGCGAGGCGGCGGCGTGACGCGGGCGCGCGGGCGCATCTATTCCATCCCGGCGAGCCTGCCTTTCCTGAGGACGACCGCCCAGAGCCTTGTCGACGGCCGGCTCGTGCCCGGCTTCACCTATGATCCCGCCGACCCGCTGGCGCTGGCCGACGTCACGATCTACGTGCCGACCCGCCGCTCCGCCCGCGTGCTGCGCTCGGAATTCGTCGATCTCTTCGGCGGGCGCTCGGCCATCCTGCCGGTCATCCGCGCCCTCGGCGAGACGGACGACGACAGCGGCTTCTTCGACGAGGCGACGCCGGCGCTGCTCGACATGGCCGAGCCGCTGGCCGGCCCGACGCGGCTTCTCGAACTCGCCCGGCTCGTGCTCGCCTGGCGCAACCAGCTGCCCGCGGCCGTCACCTCCGTCCACGCCGAAAGCCCGCTCGTCGCGCCCGCCAGCCCCGCCGACGCCGTCTGGCTTGCCCGCAACCTCGCCGAGATCATCGACGCGATGGAGACGGAAGAGCTCGACTGGCTGGCGCTCGACAATCTCGACGTTTCCAACCATGCGCTCTGGTGGCAACTCACCGCTGAATTCCTGAAGATCGCCAGCGAATTCTGGCCGGCGCGGCTGACGGAGCTCAACCGGTCCTCCCCGTCGCTACGGCGCAACGCGACGCTGCACGGCGAGACGGAGCGCTATCGCAGCGCGCCACCCGGCGGCCCCGTCATCATCGCCGGTTCCACCGGCTCCATTCCGGCGACCGCCGGCCTGATCGCGGCCGTGGCGGACCTGCCGAACGGCGTCGTCATCCTGCCGGGGCTCGATCGCTTCATGTCGGATGCCGAATGGCTGCTCGTCGGCCACCAGGCCGGCACCGACGGCGCCCCGAAGCCCGACGCCGCCGCCCGCAGCCATCCGCAATACGGCCTCCACCGCCTGCTCGCCCGCATGGGCTGCACGCGCGCCGATGTCGACTTGCTCGGCACGCCGCCCGAGGCGCTGGAATATCGCTCGCAGGTTCTCTCCAGCGCCTTCCTGCCGACGCAGGCGACGGCCGGCTGGGGCGAGGTTCGCGGCATGCTCGATGCGGGCCGGCTGGCCGGGGCGTTCGAGGCCGTGTCGCTCGTCGAGGCGGCGAACGAGCGGGAGGAGGCCGTCGCGATCGCCATCGCGCTGCGCTTGGCGCTGGAGGACGGCGAGGACGCCCAGGCGGCGCTGATCACGCCCGACCGCAAGCTCGGCCGGCGCGTGGCCGCGGAGCTTGCCCGCTTCGGCATCGAGGCGGACGATTCGGCCGGAACGCCCTTGCTCTCCACGCCGCAGGGCACGCTCCTGCGCCTCCTCACCGAGGCGGCGCTGCGGCCGGGCGACCCGGTGCCGCTCGTCGCGCTGCTGAAACACCCGCTCGCCCGCTTCGGCCTGCCCGCGGCGGACCATGCCGCGGCCGTCACCGCGCTGGAGCTGACGGCGCTGCGCGGCGGCACGGCCGAGATCGACATTTCCACGCTCGAACCGCTGCTCGAGGCCGCCCTTGCCCGGCAGGCGCAGGACCGCCACCCGCCGGAATGGCGCACGGCGCTTTCCGAGGATGCGATCCCCCGCGCCCGCGCTCTCGCCCGCCGCATCGCAGAAGCCGTCGAGCCGCTCGCCGGCGTGCTCGTGCAGAAAAGCCGCACGGGCCGGCGCTTCTCCTCGAAGCTTGCAGTCTCCGACTGGTCGGAACGGACCGGCCGGGCGCTCGAGGCCGCGGCGGTGGACGAACAGGGCAACCTTGCCGCCCTCTGGTCCGGCGAGGCGGGCGACAGCCTGGCGAACCTCTTAAAGAGCGTGATCGAGACGGACGGGCAGATCGAGGCCGACGGGCCGCAATGGTGCGATATCATCGAGGCGCTGGCGGCCAGCGAAAGCGTCAAGCCGCGCTCCATGCGCCATCCGCGCGTCTTCATCTTCGGCGCGCTCGAATCGCGCCTGCAGAGCGTCGACACGGTGGTGATCGGCGGGCTCAACGAGGGCACCTGGCCCGGGCAGGCGGCGAACGA
>CAMLOC010000426.1 GCA_946481465.1 uncultured Shinella sp.
GCCCGCTCGATGAGGCCGGCATTGCCGTAGCTCGTCTCCTCGCCCGGCGCGCGGCGGTCGACAAGCAGCACGGACCTGCCGCGCTTTTGCAGATGCAGCGCCACGCTGACGCCGATGATGCCGGCACCGAGAACAAGCACGTCTTTGTCGGGGCGATCTGTCGAGGACATGGGCAGCGATCCGCTCTGGAGAAAGTGTCGACTTTCCAACGTATACGATTCTTTGCCGGTCGACTGACAATTGAAGACCAGGATACCCCGACGGCCGCGCGCCGATCAGCCGAACTTCGGCGTCAGCATCTCGAACCGGTCGCGGATGGTGGAGCAGGTATCGCCGCCGAGGCGCGCGATGGCGTCGATGACGTTCGGATCGACATGCATGGCGCTGTCCACCGCACCCTCGCGGTAATGCGCGAAGAGGATCTCGCCCATGATGATCTGGCGCGACTTGCCGAGCTCCAGCGTGACGTGGCGGCGACATTCGAAGGCCGCCGGCGCCTCCTTGATCCAGGGCGCGGCGATCCTCTCGCCGGGCATGGCCGTCAGGCCCGCCTCCTTCAGTTCGTCCCTGCCGCGCGGATACTTCGTGCCGCAGACATGCATCGCCTCGGCAATGGCGTGGGAGACGATGTTGACGGTGAAGACCTCGGTCATGCGGATATTGTGGCCGGTGTCCTTGAAGGACATGTCCGGATTGTTCTCGACGCCGATGGCAAGGATCGGCGGGTCGGCCGAGAGGCAGTTGAAGAAACTGAAGGGGGCGGCGTTGTAGCCGCCATGCTCGTCGACCGTCGTCACCAGCGCGATGGGCCGCGGGATGATCGTGCCGATCATCAGCTTGTAGCGCTCGCGCGCGGTAAGCGCGGTGAAGTCGAAGGCGGTCCTCTCGCCCGTCCCGATCTCGGTGCTGCAGGTATCCATCGGCGCTCCTCTCCCGCTTCCGCTCCTCCGGCGCCCTAGGACGGCGGTTCGCCAGCCTCAGGTACGCATGCAATATTTTTTATTTATAGGATGCAATTATTGTATGCAATATGTCCGCACCCTGCCATTCGCAAAAATCCGGCACGGGTCGGGCGACAGCCCGCTGCCGCGGACGGCTCGCGACCGGCCCGCGCGCCGGCACCGAAGCGCCCGCCGGTGGACAGGCCCGATATTTGTGTGCAATTTGCGGGTTACTTTTGCGATTCTGGAGACTGCCGCATGGCAAAGACAGTTGGCGATTCCGGCCGCGGTCGTTCGCACGCCGTTCACCGGGCCTTGAAGCGCGCCATTCTCGACCAGGCGCTGTCGCCCGGCGCGAAGCTGCCGGAGGATTCGATCGGCGAACGGCTCGGCGTCAGCCGCACGCTGGTGCGCGAGGCGCTGGTGCGGCTCAGCGAGGAGGGCCTCGTCGACCTCAGGCCGAACAAGGGCGCGACCGTGGCGCGGCCGACGCTCGAGGAGGGCCGCAACCTGTTCCTGACGCGCGCCGCGCTGGAGCGCCTCGTCGTCGAGACCCTCGCCGGCCGGCTGACGCAGGACCAGATCGAGACGCTGTCCGCCCATATCCAGGCCGAAGACGAGGCCAAGAAGGAGCACGCGACCTCCATCCGCCTCGCCGGCGAGTTCCACACCCTTCTGGCGCAGATGACGAGCAATGCCAGCCTGATCCGCTACGTCAACGAACTCGTCGCCCGCAGCTCGCTGATCCTGGCGCTCTACGGCCGCCCGCACTCCTCCGATTGCGCCGTCTCCGAACATCAGGAACTGCTCGACAGCCTGATCGCCGGCAAGGCCGAGGAGGCCTCGAAGCTGATGACGCACCACCTCGATTCCATCACCACGCGCGCCCTGCTGCCGCGCGAGGACGACCGCAACATCAAGGACGTGCTCAGCGCCTACGCGGCGGCCGAAGGCCTCGCCTGACCGACGCCGGGACTAGGGCGGTCACGACGGGTCGAACGTCGAATATCCGCCGCAATCGCGCGCGCCGTAGCGGCAGTCCCGCGGCCGGTAGAGCCGCCGGTAGCCGCCCTCCTCGGCGCGGATCGCCTGCCGCTCACGGTGTGCCCGCCTCGCCGGCGAGACGTCGGCGGAATAGCCAGGGCGAACGTCCGGCGCCCGTTCCGTGGTGCAGCCGGCAAGCGCGGCGCCGGCCGCCAGCACGACCAGCAATACTTTCGGAAGGGTCGGGACAATGCGCATCTCGCTTCTCCTTGCCTGCGAAGGGAACCGGCAGGCGAGCTGCCACGGTTTTGCCTTTCAAAGGCTCTTTTGCGGACATTTTTCTTTAAAACGCTGTTAACTGCGCAGCGTACAGATTGCCACAGGCCGGATGACTCCAGGATGAACACAGCGCTCAGAGCTGGTTCAGGTCGCCGCTGTCATTCATTGAAACGAACATCAGGTTCGGTTCGAAATCGAGGAAATCCCATGAAAACCGCTGGTATCCTGCTTGCATCCCTCCTTCTCGCCACGGCTGCGCAGGCAGACGACATTTCGCTCGGCACGCCCGGCTACGGCGGCAGCGGCTGCCCCGCCAACAGCGTCGCTGCGACGCTGAGCCCGGACGGCAAGGCGCTGAGCCTGCTGTTCGACGAATATGTCGTGGAAGCCGGCGGCGCGACCGGCAAGTCCTTCGACCGCAAGACCTGCAACGTCGCGATCCCGGTCCATGTGCCGCAGGGCCGCAGCGTCTCGGTGCTCGCCATCGACTATCGCGGCTTCAACCAGCTGCCGCGCGGCGCCCGCTCGCAGTTCAACGTCGAATATTTCTTCGCCGGAACGCGCGGCCCGGCTTTCCGCCAGACCTTCACCGGCCCGCGGGAAAAGGACTACCTGATCTCCAACAAGCTGGTGGCTGAATCGCTGATCTGGTCGGCCTGCGGCGAGGACGTCAACCTGCGCACCAATTCCAGCATCCGCGTCAACACGACGCGCGGCCAGGAAGCCATGGCGACGGTCGATACGCAGGACGTGAAGGCCGCGATCGTCTATCGCCTGCAATGGCGCAAGTGCCGCTAAATCCGGCACAGAGCGTTTCCTGAAGCGGAAAACGCCCTATCCTACGCCTTCATGAACCGGGCGGCGCGTTGGCCGCCCGGCCTCTATCCAGGGAATTTTCGTATGCGTCTTCCGATCCGCCTCGCCCTCCTCGCCGCCGCCTCGGTCCAGCTTCCGGGGCTTGCCCAGGCGGCGAACGGCTGTGCGGACGGAACGTTCTCCGCAACGCATTCGCCCGACGGCAACGCGACGAGCATCCTCTTCGACGATTTTTCCGCGATGGCGGGCGGCGCTTCGGGCCGGACGCGCACGACGACGACCTGCAAGCTCTCCGTGCCGGTCACCCAGCCGGGCGGGCACACGGTCTATGCCGTGGACTACCGCGGCTTCGCGATGACCGAGGACGGCCAGACCGCCTCCCTTCGCACCACCAAGGACGGCAAGACGATCCTGCGATACGAGATCAAGGGCCCCCTGCAGGACGATGTCGCCGTTTCCGACAGGGTCGGCGTGTCGGGCTCGGACACGCTCGATCTCGCCGTAATCCTCGGCGCGACCGGGCCGCTCGACGAGACCGGCTTCGAATCCACGCTGGCGCTCGATTCCATCGACTTCGCCCGCATCGGCTACACCACCACCGCTTCCGTCGTCGCCTCGCTCGACCAGATCGCCCGCCAGCGGCAATCGATCGCGCTTGACCTCATGGACACCGCACAGAACCTGCTCGGCCAGCAGAGCCGTTTCGACGAGGGCAGCTATGTCGCCGCCTTCGCGAGCTCCGATGCGGCGGCCGGCTTCAACGGGCGCTGGGAGGCCGGCAACGGCGTCAGCGTTCTCGGCGGTGCGGCGATGGTTCATGCCAACCGCACCGATGCCGCGCTCGACACGCTCGGCCTTTTCGCCGGCGCGGTGCGCTATACGAGCCCGCAGGCCACCTGGCGCGCCTTCGGCGAAGTCGGCGCCTGGGGATCGCCGGATATCTCGGCCTCGTTCTCGCGCAGCTACCAGAACCTCGATTCGATCGTCTTTGCCGGCGGCACCGCCTCCGGCTCGCTGTTCAGCGCCTATGGCCGGGCCGGCGTGATCTATGCGCCCGACGCGGCGAACGAATTCGCGCTCTCCACCCGCTTCACCCGCGCCTGGCTGGATCTCGACGGCTATGACGAGGATGCCTCCGGCAGCAACCTCTTCGCCGGCCATATCAAGGGCGGCCGCTCGACCTCGGACACGGTGAGCGAATAGACATCGAGTAGGCGCTGATCGCCAGGGAAGGGCAGGGGTTGAGCCATCGGGATGCTCCGGCAGTTTCGGCTGTCGCAAATGTGGGTTTCGCAGGGGCGCATCG
>CAMLOC010000427.1 GCA_946481465.1 uncultured Shinella sp.
GCGCCTTCCTTCATCTTGACGAAGAAGGGGTTGGTGTCGGTCTTGGTGATCAGGCAGGCCGTGGTGTCGGCAGCGGCGGCCGGCGTGGAAAAGGCAACGCCGAGCGCGAGCGCACCGAGAGCGGCGGAAATAGCGGTTTTCTTCATGGTATCCTCCCAAGGACAAAACAGGACGCGCCCCTCTCCTGGGGCGATCCGGTCGCAGGGCGGGCGGGCAGTTCCTCTGCCGGCCGATCCTCGCTTCCGTCCCCAAGAAAACACCAAAGGAAATGGCTGTCAATAAATAAATCGAATTGAATTATTTATCCGATATGGCATGCTTGCGGCCAAGATCGGGCGGAAGGCCCCGCTGCGCGTTTCCGGTGGAGAAGTGGAACGCCAGTCGATAAGAGGACGCAGAGGGCGCGCGGCGTCCGGTCCGGCACGGGAGGAGACGATGATAAGACGGGACGCGACGGCACAAGCCGTGCCGGCCGAAATCCTCGATCCGAGCGGGGGCGCCAACCAGGTCCGCGTGCGGGCCTATAACGAGCGCCTGGTCATGTCGCTGGTGCGCCGTCACGGCAGCCTGTCCAAGGCCGAGATCGCCCGGCGCAGCGGCCTTTCCGCCCAGACCGTCACCGTCATCATGCGCGCGCTGGAGGCCGAGGGGCTCCTGATGCGCGGCGAGCCGATGCGCGGCAAGGTCGGCCAGCCCTCCGTGCCCATGCGGCTCAATCCGGATGCCGTCTATTCCTTCGGCCTGAAGATCGGCCGCCGCAGCGCCGACCTCGTCATGATGGATTTCGTCGGCGGCATCCGCCGGCAGGTACGCCGCACCTTCGCCTATCCCATGCCCGGCCCGCTGCTCGCCTTCGTCGTGGAGGGGCTTGCCGAACTGGAGGCGGCGATCACGCCGGAGGAGCGCGCGCGCATCGCCGGCTTCGGCATCGCCGCGCCGTTCGAATTGTGGAGCTGGGCGAGCGAGGTGGGCGCGCCGCAGGCCGACATGGACCAGTGGCGCGCCTTCGACCTGGAGGCGGAGATCGCCAGCCGCGTGCCCTATCCCGTCGCGCTCCAGAACGACGCGACGAGCGCCTGCGCCGCCGAGCTCGTCTTCGGCCTCGGCCCGCAATATCCCGATTTCCTCTATCTCTTCATCGGCTCCTTCATCGGCGGCGGCGTGGTGCTGAATTCGGCGCTCTTCACCGGCCGCACCGGCACGGCCGGCGCCATCGGTCCCCTGCCTGTGCAGGGCCGTGACGGCGAGACGGTGCAGCTCCTCAAGATCGCCTCGATCTACCGCCTGGAAAACCTCCTGCGCGAGCACGGGATCGATCCGAAGCCGCTGTGGTATTCGCCGGACGGCTGGATCGATTTCGGCAAGCCGCTGGAAATCTGGATCGAGGACATGGCGGCCGCGCTGGCCCAGGCCGTCGTCGCCTCCGCCTCCGTCATCGACTTCTCCGCCGTCATCATCGACGGCGGCTTTCCCGCCTGGGTGCGCGAGCGCGTGGTCGCGGCGACGCAGGCCGCCGTCGCCCGCCTCGACCTCCAGGGCGTCACGCTGCCCGAGATCGTCGAGGGCGCCGTCGGCAGCGCCGCGCGTTCGATCGGCGGGGCGAGCCTGCCGCTCTTCTCCCGCTACCTTCCGGACCAGAACGTCCTCTTCAAGGAGCTTGCCTGAAGGCGGATCCGCAGCGGCGCGCGGCGCCTGTTTCCCGCGGAACAGCGGCGGGCAGGGCGATGTGAGACCTTCTGGTCACCGGATGAGAGAGGCTCATCCTTAACCGATCAGGAGAGACCCCATGCGCAAGATCATCGTTTCCGCCACCGTCGCCCTCGTTGCCGCCGTGTCCTTCGCCGCCCCCTCGCAGGCCGGCTACTACAGCTACGGCTACCAGCCCCATTGCTTCATCAAGAAGGTGAAGTCCTACGACTACTACGGCAACGTCGTCATCCAGAAGATCCGCGTCTGCCGCTGATCCCTTCCTTCCGCCGATCCTCCCCGCCTTGCCCGGCTCGAAAGAGCCGGGTTCTTTCCGTCCGGGAGCCTTGAACGACGGCGGCAGGCATGGTTGTGTCGCGCGATATCGAGACGAGGGAGTTCGACATGCGGGTTCTGGTGGTGGAAAACGACAAGGTGACGCTGCTCGGGCAGGTCGGCGTCGCGCTGGCGGAGGCGGGCGCCGAGATCGACCTCTGCCGCCCCCATGCCGGCGATGCCGTTCCGGCGGATGACGCGGCCCACGACGCCATCGTCGTCATGGGCGGCCCGCAGAACGCCCGCGACGACGCGCGCCACGGCTATCTGCCGGCGCTCGCCGCGCTGATGCGCCGCTTCGGCGATGCGGACAAATCCGTGCTCGGCGTCTGTCTCGGCAGCCAGCTTCTCGCCAGGGCCTATGGCGCGGAGAACCTGATCGGCGCGGCGCCGGAATTCGGCTGGTGCACGGTGGCGCTGACGAAGGACGGCGCGGGCGATCCGGTGCTCTCAGCGGCGGCCGGCGCCTTCCCGATCTTCCAGTGGCATGACGACACGTTCACCCTGCCGGACAATGCCGTGCGCCTCGCCGGCAACGGCGCTGCCGAAAACCAGGCTTTCCGCATCGGCCGCGCCACCTACGGCACGCAGTTCCATTTCGAGGCGAGCCGCGCGGTGGTGGATGGCTGGGTGGAAGCCTTCCCGCAGCTCATCGAAGCGCGCCAGCCCGGCTGGCTCGCGCGGCACGCCGCGCTGGCCGAGGAGAGCGGCCCGGACGCCGACGCCACGGGCCTTGCCATCGCGCGCGCCTGGGTGGCGACGATCGTTCCCGTCGCTACGCGCCAAGTCGCCTGACGCATGGCCGGCCGAAGCGGCATCGCTTCGGCGCGGGTCTTTCCGTTTTATTCGTCGCCCATCTTGAGCGCGGCGATGAAGGCTTCCTGCGGGATCTCCACCTTGCCGAACTGGCGCATGCGCTTCTTGCCGGCCTTCTGCTTGTCGAGCAGCTTGCGCTTGCGGGTGGCATCGCCCCCGTAGCACTTGGCGGTGACGTCCTTGCGCAGCGCCGAGATGGTCTCGCGGGCGATCACGTTGCCGCCGATGGCGGCCTGGATCGGGATCTTGAACATGTGCTTCGGGATCAGCTCCTTGAGCTTCTCGCACATGTCGCGGCCGCGCTTTTCCGCCGCCATGCGGTGCACCATCATGGACAGCGCATCGACCGGCTCGCCGTTGACGAGGATCGACATCTTCACCAGATGGCCTTCCTTGTGGTCGGTGATCTGGTAGTCGAACGAGGCGTAACCCTTGGAGATCGACTTCAGGCGGTCGTAGAAGTCGAAGACGACTTCGTTGAGCGGCAGGTCGTAGGTCAGCATGGCGCGGGTGCCGACATAGGTCAGCTCGACCTGGATGCCGCGGCGGTCCTGGCAGAGCTTCAGGATGCCGCCGAGATAATCGTCGGGCGTCAGGATCGTCGCGCGGATCCACGGCTCGTGGATTTCCGAGATCTTCACGACGTCGGGCATGTCGGCCGGGTTATGCAGCTCGCGCTCGGACCCATCCGTCATGAACAGCTTGTAGACGACCGAGGGCGCCGTCGCGATCAGGTCGAGGTCGAACTCGCGCTCCAGCCGCTCCTGGATGATTTCCAGATGCAGCAGGCCGAGGAAGCCGCAGCGGAAGCCGAAGCCGAGGGCGGCGGAGCTTTCCATTTCGAAGGAGAAGGAGGCATCGTTGAGGCGCAGCTTGCCCATCGCCGAGCGCAGGTCTTCGAAATCGGCGGCATCGACCGGGAAGAGGCCGCAGAAGACGACCGGCTGGGCCGGCTTGAAGCCCGGCAGGGCCTTTGCCGTCGGGCGCTTGTCCTCGGTGATCGTGTCGCCGACGCGGGTATCGGCCACTTCCTTGATCGAGGCGGTGATGAAGCCGATCTCGCCGGGGCCGAGGCTGTCGACATTGACCATCTTCGGGGTCAGCACGCCGACGCGCTCGATGCCGTATTTCGCGCCCGAGCCCATCATGCGGATCTGCTGGCCCTTGCTCAGCACGCCATCGATGACGCGCACCAGAACCATGACGCCGAGATAGGTGTCGTACCAGCTGTCGACCAGCAGCGCCTTCAGCGGTCCGTTTTCGCCGACTTCGCTCTTCGGTGGCGGCAGACGGTGGACGATGGCTTCCAGAACATCGGGAATGCCAAGACCGGTCTTGGCGGAAATCATCACGGCGTCGGAGGCGTCGATGCCGATCACCTCTTCGATCTGCTCCTTGATGCGGTCAGGTTCGGCCGCCGGCAGGTCGATCTTGTTGAGCACGGTGACCAGCTCGTGATTGTTATCGATG
>CAMLOC010000428.1 GCA_946481465.1 uncultured Shinella sp.
CCGAGACCGGCGCGCATTCGATGCCGCAGACCTGCTGGAAATAGGTGAACTGCGAGACTTCCATGCCGTCGCACCAGCATTCCCAGCCGAGGCCCCAGGCGCCGAGCGTCGGGCTTTCCCAGTCGTCCTCCACGAAGCGCACGTCATGCAGCAACGGATCGAGGCCGATGGCGGCCAGCGAGCCGAGATAGAGCTCCTGCAGGTTCGACGGGTTCGGCTTCAGGATGACCTGGTACTGGTAATAGTGCTGCAGGCGGTTCGGGTTCTCGCCGTAGCGGCCGTCGGACGGGCGGCGCGAGGGCTGCACATAGGCGGCGCGCCACGGGCGGGGGCCGAGCGCGCGCAGCGTGGTCGCCGGATGGAACGTGCCGGCGCCCACCTCCATGTCGTAGGGCTGGAGCACCGCGCAGCCCTTGTCCGCCCAGTAGTTGTGCAGCGTCAGGATGAGCGCCTGGAAGGAGCGCGTCGGGTTCATGTGATCAGGCAGGGCGGCAGGGGTCATCGGTCTCGTCCGGGCATTCTTGGAAAGGTGCCGGACTGGTGCCACGATGCGCCTTGGGGGTCAAGGGTTTCGGCCCCCGGCCCCTCAATGCATCAATGCCGTTCGAGCGAGCGGAAGAGGCCGGAGCCGGCGGCCTGGGTGACGGCCTGCACGCGCTGCGGGGCAAGGCCCGGCACCGGCCGCACCTGGCGGCGAAGCCCGCCCGGAATGCGCGCGCCGTACCAGGCGGCGAGTCTCGGAAGCTCCCGGCCGAGCGTGCTCTCCGCCTGCCAGCCGAGCGCCTTCAGCGCCCGCGTGTCGAGCGGCGGACGGCCGACATTGTCCGGCCGGCCGGCGGTGAGGCCGACGCCGGAGACCGGGTCCTGCACGGCATCGAGCACAAGGCGGGCGACCGAGAGGATATCGAGGAAATCCTCGCCGGCGACATTGTAGGTGGCATTCTCCGCCCCGCGCGTCACCACCGCGCGCAGCGCCGAACAGAAATCCGCCATGGCGACGAAACCGCGCCTCTGCAGGCCGTCGCCATGCACCGGCAGCGGCCGGCCGACGGCGGCAAGCTCGAGGAAGCGCGGCAGCAGCTTTTCAGTGTTCTGGCGGGTGCCGACGATGTTGACCGGGCGCAGCACGCGGATATCGAGATCGTAGGAACGGCGCAGGCCGGCGATCAGCATCTCGGCGGCGGCCTTGGAGGCGCCGAGCGGATTGTCGGGCAGGAGCGGCGCCATCTCGCCGACCGGCTGGCCGTTGCCGGCGCCGTAGACCTCGGCGGAGCTGACATGGATCATCAGCGGCACGCGGCGGCGGCCCATCGCCTCGACCAGGACCTGCGTGCCCAGCGCATTGGCCAGCGTGAACCGCTCCGGCACGGACAGGGCGCGCTCGACATGGCTTTCGCCGGCCGCATGCACGACGAGGTCGGCATCCTTCAGGATTTCCGTGACGAGGTCGAGATTGCCGACATCGCCCTCCTGCAAGGTCACGCGGCCGGTGCGGAAGGCGGCGTCGAGATGCGACATGTCGGCGGCATAGGTGAAGGCATCGAGCACGCGGATGCGCGCATTCGGGCAGTGGGCGAGGAGATCGTCGACGATGTGCGAACCGACGAAGCCGGCGCCACCCGTCACGACGATGGTGCGGATCCGGTCGAGGTCGAGCGAGGCCATGGGGTATTCTCCGTTCACTGCCGGGCCGCCCTCGTGGCGCCCCTGACCGCTAGATCGGCCTTACCGCCCGCGGCGGCAACGCCGGTCGGCGGCCGCAAGGCTTATATCCGGCGTTAACCTTACGGAGCATGGTTAATGTGCCGGAGCCGCACGCCGCGGCCCGCCGTCCGGTCCCGCGCTGGCACACAGCCGTGCCGCGCCCCCGGCCTGTCGGGATTGCCGCGAATCGCGCTAGTCGTCGTCGCGGCGCACGCGGTATTCGCCGGTTTCCGGGTCCTTGACGAGCGTGCCCGTCGCGCCGGTGCGGCGCTCCTCTTCGGAGCGCTTGCGCAACCGGCTCAACCGTTCGGCATCGGCCACGAACTTGCGATAGCCGAACCAGGCAAGGCCGACGACCAACAGCAGAAAGATGATCTGGGCCATCGCCCCTCCCCTTGTTTTCCCGGCGCCTTATCCGGCCGGCGCCTTATCCGGAAAGGCCGAAACGGCCCCACAACGCCTTTTCTTCCGCAAGGCCCGCCACGGCGGCGACGCCCGCAGAGCCTATACGCTCCGCCATGTCGCCGGAAAGCCCCCCGATGCCGGGCGCCCTGCGACCGAACAGCCCCTTGGGCGCGGAGACCAGCTCCAGCCGCGTCTTTTCGCCATAGCGCTTCTTCAGTTCCGCGCGCATGTCGGCAAGGCCGTCGACGAGGCCGAGCGCCACGCCGCGCCCGCCGGTCCAGAACAGGCCGGAGAAGAGATCGGGGTCGTCGGCCAGTTTCGCGCCGCGCCGCGCCTTCACCATGTCGATGAAGACCTGGTGGATCTCGAGCTGCAAGGATTTGAGATATTCGATCTCGCTCTCGCGCTCGGGCTGGAACGGGTCGAGGATCGCCTTGTTCGTGCCGGCCGTGTAGACGCGCCGCTCGACGCCGATCTTCTTCAGCATTTCCGGAAAGCCGAAGCCGCCCGAGACGACGCCGATCGAGCCGACGATCGAGGTCGGGTCGGCAAAGATCTCGTCGCCGGCAAGCGCGATCATGTAGCCGCCGGAGGCCGCCACGTCCTCGACGAAGACCAGCACCCGCTTGTTCTTCTCCGCCGCAAGCTCGCGGATGCGCTGGAAGATCAACCGCGACTGCACGGGCGAACCGCCCGGCGAATTGATGGAGATGGCGACGGCCGGGGCCTCCTTGTAGGCGAAGGCCTTCTCCAGAGCGGGCGCGGCGCTGGCGAGATTGAGCGCCGGCCGGAACTGGCTGCCCGCCGCCATGATCGCCCCCTGCAGGCGGACGACCGGGATCGCGACCCCCTCCTTGCGGAACCTCTTCGGCACCAGCGTCTTCAAAAATCCGGCCATCGCGCGATCCTGTCTCCTGTTCGTCTGCCCGGCTGATGTATGCACGGCGGGCGAAAACGCAAGATTTAAGGGCAGAAAACGCCTAGGGCGCCTCGTAATCCGCGTCGTCATCGATCGGAAGGACCGGCTCGGCCTGTCGCCCATGGCGCATGAGAAGGACGAGGACGGCATCGTCCAGAAGTTCGTAATCGATGCGGTAGTCACCGAGAACGATGCGGTAGATCCCCTCCACGGGAATATCCTGGCGCGGGAAGCCCGAATGCGGAAAGCGAGCGAGCTGCTTGCCGATCCGTGCCACGCTTGCCCGGAACGCGACGGCCGCCGCCGGATTGCGATCGCGCAGATACCGGATTTCCTGTTCGACAAAGAGCCTCGCCGGCGGCGCGAAGAGCACCTTGCGCATCAGGCGGCATTGCCCGGCAGATTGTCGTCCATGTCGGCGATGAGGTCGTCCAGCGCCGTCGCGCCATCCGTGGCGGCGGCCTGTCTTGCCCGGTCGAGTTCGAGGATCTCCTGCCCCTCGGCGGCCAGATAGGCCTTCATCGCCCGGACCATGACCCAACTGCGCGACCGCCCGCAGCTACGCGCCACCGCCTCGATTTCGGCGAGCAGGTCGCCCGGCAGTCTCAGGGTGATCGGATCGGAAAGGTTTCTTTGCTTTTCCATATGAAAACCTGCCTTTTGTAATACAGGCTCTGCGATCTTCCCGAAATTGTCAACGCGACAGGCGCGGATAGCGCGCCCGGCCGTTGTTGAGGTCGTCGACGAAGGGGGTGAAGGCGTGGCGGCCGGGCTCGTGCATGACGAGGGGCATGCGCAGCGCGAGCCCCGCGCGCGAGCCCTTGATGGCGGTGACGAGGATGCGCAGCGCCGGTTCGCCCGGGCGGGGATGGAGGCCCGTGACCTCGATGCCGCCGAAGCGGCGGCCGCAGGCGGCGATGATCTCGGCGATCGATTGCGGCCGGGCGATGAGCGAGAGCTGGCCGCCCGGCTTCAGAATCGCGCCCGCCGTGCGGATCCAGCGCTCGAAGAGGTCGTGCTCCATCGCATGGGCCTCGGCCTTCAGCGCGTCCGGCGTGCGGCTGCCGATGCGGTCGTTGAACGGCGGGTTCATGATGACGTGGTCGAAGACCTCGTCGGCAAGGCCCGCCGCCACGCGCGCCGTGCCCGCGAGACCCACATCGGCCTCCAGCACGTCGACGCGGGCCGAGAAGGCCGCATTCTCCGCAAGCCCCGCCGACTTGCGGGCGAAACCGGCCATCAGCGGCGAGCGCTCGACGAGCAGCACCTCGGCCTT
>CAMLOC010000429.1 GCA_946481465.1 uncultured Shinella sp.
GCCGGCGACGGCCAGGACGTTGTCGAGCGACATGGAGACGTCGGCGACGACGATCTGCGTGGCGGCCTGGAAGAAGGTCTTCCTCGGCATGTCCTGCAGGCTCGCCTCTTCCTCGCCGCCATGGCCGGCATGCAGCTCGCGCCACATCTTCCAGCAGACCCAGAGCAGCAGCAGGCCGCCGGCGAGCAGGAGGCCGATGATCGCCAGCAGGTGCACCGCGACCAGGGCGAAGACGATGCGCAGCAAGGTCGCCGCCAGAATGCCGACCAGGATCGCCTTCTTGCGCTGATCGGCCGGCAGGCCCGCCGCCGCAAGCCCGATGACCACCGCGTTGTCGCCGGCCAGAACGAGGTCAATCGCGATGACCTGCAAAAGCGCCGTCAGACCGGCTGCCGTTAGAATTTCCATGCTCCCTCACCCATTGGTATGCGCCGGCTGGCAAATGCCTCGAAAACGCCCGGCGATCGGTAATTTCCCATGCGCGAACGAATCCTTGCCCAAAGGCCCCCGATCCTTCCCGCATCCCCATTCATCGCCGAAAGCCGACGCAAGGTCAAAGTGTTGTGTTAACAATCCAACACCGTTTTCGCCGCGGCGACCGCAGGCAGGCGCCTTCGCCGGATCACAGTCCTGTCTCCGGGACATGATCCCGATTGCAGGCGGCCTGCCGCTATCCTATTGCATCGTCAAGGACGCATCACCGGGAGGATACCGTTTGGCCCTGTCTCACAATCTCACGCGCCGCCTGAAGAATCCGGCGCTGTTCGAGGCGATTGGCGATCCCGCCTGGCTCGGCCTTGCCGCGGACAACCCCACCTTCGCGGTCCTCGATCCGGCCACCGGCGCCCATCTGGCCGACATTCCCGACATGGGCGCGGCCGAGGCGCGCGCCGCCATCGTCCGGGCCGGCGAGGCGCAGACCGAATGGGCCGCGCAGACGGCGCGCGAGCGCTCCGACACGCTGTGGCGCTGGCATCAGCTGATCGTGCAGCATACCGACGACCTCGCCACCATCCTCACCGCCGAGATGGGCAAGCCGCTCGCCGAGGCGAAATCGGAGGTCTCCCACGCCGCGGCCTACCTGCAATGGTATGCCGAGGAGGCGAACCGGGTCTATGGCGAGACGATCCCCGCCCCCTCCCGCGACCGGCGCATGATCGTCATCAAGCAGCCGATCGGCGTGGTCGGCGCCATCACCCCCTGGAACTTCCCCGCCTCCATGGTGGCGCGAAAAATCTCGCCGGCGCTCGCGGCCGGCTGCACGGTGGTGCTCAAGCCGGCCGAACAGACGCCGCTCGTGGCGGGCGCTATGTTCGCGCTCGCCGAAAAGGCCGGCTTCCCGGCCGGCGTCGTCAACCTGGTCTATGCCAGCGAGGGCGACGCCATCGGGCGTGAACTCTGTTCCAATGCGACGGTGCGCAAGATCAGCTTCACCGGCTCGACGGAGGTGGGGCGTCTCCTGATGCGGCAATGCGCCGACCAGGTGAAGAAGCTCAGCCTGGAACTCGGCGGCAATGCGCCCTTCATCGTCTTCGACGACGCCGATGTCGATGCGGCGGTCGACGGCGCCATCCAGGCGAAGTTCCGCAATGCCGGCCAGACCTGCGTTTCCGCCAACCGGCTCTATGTGCAGGCCGGCGTGCACGACGAATTCGCGCGAAAATTCACCGAGCGGGTGCGCACGCTCCGCGTCGGCGACGGTTTTGCGCCGGAAACCGCGATCGGCCCGCTGATCGACACGCGGGCGCTCGCCAAGATCGAGGCGCATGTCGCCGATGCGGTGGCGCGCGGCGGCAGCATCCGCTGCGGCGGGGCGCGCATCGAGGGCGCCGGCACCTTCTTCGCGCCGACCGTGCTCACCGGCGTCTCCCGCGACATGCGCATCGCGCAGGAGGAGACCTTCGGCCCGCTCGCCCCCATCATCCGCTTCACCGATGCCGACGCGGTGGTGCGCGAGGCGAACGACACGATCTACGGCCTCGCCGCCTATTTCTACGCCTCCAATCTCAGCCGTGTGTGGCGGGTGGCCGAGGCGCTGGAATACGGCATGGTCGGCATCAATACCGGCCGCATGTCCTCGGAGGCCGCCCCCTTCGGCGGCGTCAAGCAATCCGGCATGGGCCGCGAGGGCTCCCGCCACGGGCTGGAGGACTATCTGGAGATGAAATATCTCTGCATGGGCGGCATCTGACGGGCGGGTCGCCCGTCAGGGGGCTCGACTGCGCCAGCGTCCGGCAACGAGCACGAAGAGCAGCGGCACGAAGAAGATGCCGAGCACGGTCGCCGCGATCATGCCGCCCATCACGCCGATGCCGATGGCGTTCTGCGCCGCCGAGCTTGCGCCGGTCGCAAAGGCGAGCGGCAGGACGCCGAGGATGAAGGCGAGCGAGGTCATGACGATCGGGCGCAGGCGCATGCGCGCCGCCTCCAGCACGGCCTCGACGACGCCCCGCCCCTGGTCGCGCAGGTCCTTGGCGAATTCGACGATCAGGATGGCGTTCTTCGCCGTCAGGCCGATCGTCGTCAGCAGGCCGACCTTGAAATAGACGTCGTTCGACTGGCCGAAGACCAAGGCGGCCACCAGCGCGCCGAGCACGCCGACCGGCACCGCCAGGAGAACGGAGAGCGGAATGGACCAGCTCTCGTAGAGCGCGGCGAGGCAGAGGAAGACGACGAGCATGGAGACGGCGTAGAGCATCGCTTCCTGCGAGCCGGCGAGCCGCTCCTGATAGGAAAGGCCCGACCAGGCCGCGCCATAGCCGCCATCGAGGCTGGCAACGAGCGCTTCCATGCGGTCCATCGCATCGCCGGAGCTGGCGCCCGCCTGCGCCGCCCCGTTCATGGAGATCGCCGCCGTGCCGTTGAAGCGGGACAGCGAGGGCGAGCCCTGGACCCACGTCGTCGTCGCGAAGGCCGAGAACGGCACCATCTCGCCGCTGCCGTTGCGGGCATACCAGCGGTCGACATCCTCCGGCTGCATGCGGAACGGCGCATCGGCCTGGACATAGACGGGCTTGATCTCGCCGTTATAGACGAAGTCGTTGACGTTGCTGCCGGCAAAGGCCGTCGAGATCAGCCCGTTGATGCCGCTGAGATCGACGCCGAGCGCGCCGGCCTTCTCCTGGTCCACCTCGATCTTGAGCTGGCTTTCCAGCGTGCGGGTGTTGCCGCGCACATTGCCGACCGTGTCGTCTGCCTGCGCGAGGTCGGCGAGCCGGTTGCTGGCCGCCGTCAGCGCGTCGCGGCCGTTGTTGCCGGTGTCCTCCAGATACATGGAGAAGCCGTTGCTCTGGCCGAGCCCCTGGATGGCCGGCGGGGCGAGGACGAAGACCTCCGCATCGCGGATCTGGCGGAAATGCGCCGAGGCGCGCTGCGAGATGGCGGACGCCGAGAGCGCGGCATCCTTACGCGCGTCGAAATCCTTCAGCCGCACGAAGGCCATCGCGGCGTTCTCGCCGCTGCCGCCGAAACCGAAGCCGAGCGTCATGAAGACGCTCTGCACGGCATCCTTCTCCTCGGTGAGGAAATAATCCTCGACCAGGTCGATGACGGCCTGGGTGCGGGCGGCGTTGGCGCCGGCCGGCAGCGTGATCTGTGTCATCAGCACGCCCTGGTCCTCCTCCGGCAGGAAGGAGGACGGCAGTTGGCCATAGACCCACCAGGCGCCACCGAGCAGCGCGGCGAACAGCACCAGCATGCGCAGCGGCCGCAGGATGATGGCGCCGACGGCGCTGACATAGCCGCGCGTCGTCTTCTCGAAGCCCCGGTTGAAGCCGCCGAAGACGCGCGCCGCCAGCCCGCCATGCGTCGGCTTCAGCAGCATGGCGCAAAGCGCCGGCGTCAGGATGATCGCGACGAGCACCGAGAGCAGCATGGCGCTGGCGATGGTGACGGAGAACTGCCGGTAGATGACGCCGACCGAGCCCGAGAAGAAGGCCATGGGGATGAAGACGGCGGTGAGGACGAGGGCCACGCCGATGAGCGCGCCGGTGATTTCGCCCATCGATTTTTCTGTCGCCTCGCGGGCCGAAAGCCCCTCCTCCGACATGACGCGCTCGACATTCTCCACCACGACGATGGCGTCGTCGACGAGAAGGCCGATGGCGAGCACCATGGCGAACATGGTGAGCATGTTGATGGAGTAGCCGAGCGCCGCCAGCACGCCGAACGTGCCGAGCAGCACGACCGGCACGGCGATCATGGGGATGATCGTCGCGCGCAGGTTCTGCAGGAAGAGCAGGAGCACGAGGAAGACAAGCACGATCGCCTCGATCAGCGTCTCCACGACCTTCTCGATCGACA
>CAMLOC010000430.1 GCA_946481465.1 uncultured Shinella sp.
TCCACGACGTCGAAGGCGGTCGACAGCGGCACCAGTGTGCCGCGTTCGAGGTCTTCCTGGGCGAGTGTCGCCGAATCGAGCACCACCCCGGCGCCGTCGCGGGCAAGCTGGATCGCCATCGAGGAGCGGTCGAAGCGGAGCGGCGCCTGCTCCATCGGCGGATCGATGCCGTGGACCAGCAACCATGCGTCCCACTGATAGAGGGTCTTGACCGAGTGGATCAGCCGGGCGCGGGCGAACAGGCCGGCGGGATCGGTGTCGAGCGCGGCCAGCTCGTCGCGATAGGCCGGGCTGCACATCGGCAGGAAGAAATCATTGATGATGCATTCGGTATGCAGTCCCTCCCAGGCTCCGGCCCCGTAGCGCATGTCGAGATCGATCGCTTCCGTTTCGAAGTCCGAGAAATCGGGCGTGGCGTCGACGCGCACGCCCCAGTCGGGGTTTGCGTCGAGGAAATGCTTCAGGCGCGGCGTCAGCCAGCGCACGGCGAAACTGGGGCTGGAGCGGACGGTCAACTGCCGGCTGTTGCGCTGGCGCAGGACCACGGCCCGCGCACCGCGGATCATGCGGAAGGCGCTGGTCGTCGCCTGGAACAGCATCTCGCCGTCGAGGGTCAGCGTAAGGCGCCGGTCCTTCCGGCGGAAAAGGCGCACGCCCCATTGCTCTTCCAGCTGTTTGAGCTGCTGGCTGACGGCAGCGGCGGACACGCCGAGTTCGGCGGCGGCAAGCGACACGCGCCCGGTGCGTGCGACGGCCTCGAAATAGGCCAGCGAGTTCAGGTTGGGATTGATGGGCACGCCGACCTCCGCGGGATATGCGACGCGCCGGTGACGGTCCGGCACGCCGTCCGCCAATGGGCGGCGGCGTGCCGTCGATGTCAAGAGATGCCGTTGAGGCGCCGATAGGCCGCGATGACCTGGCTGTCGTCGGAAAGGCCGTTTCCGCTGCCGCTTTCGGCAAGGAACATCTGGTGCGCGGCCGCGGCAAGGGGTAGTCCCATGCCGGCCGAACGCCCGGCGGAAAGGGCGATGCCGAGATCCTTGACGAAGATGTCGACCGCGCTCGTCACCGGCGGCGTCTCCATCAGCATGCGGGCGCCGCGGTCCTTCAGCATCCAGCTCGATGCCGCCGAGCCGGAGACGATTTCCAGAAGTGTCGCGACATCGACGCCGGCCTTCTCGCCCAGCGCAAGCGCTTCGCCCGCGGCGGCGAGGTGCACGCCGCAAAGCAACTGGTTGATCGCCTTGACGACGGCACCCTGGCCGACCTGCGGCCCGCAATGGTAGAGCTTGTCGCCCATGGCGCGAAGGACCGGCGCGACGGCATCGAAATCCTCCTTCGGCGCGCCGACCATGATCGTCAAGGTGCCCGCTTTGGCGCCGACGACACCGCCGGAGACCGGGCAGTCGACGAGCCGCTTGCCGCTCGCGCGGATGTCGGCGTCGAGCGCCCTGACCTCGTCCGGCGGGCAGGTCGCCATCAGGCAGACATGCGCGCCGGCGGGGAGGGCGGCAAGCGCGCCCGCCTCGGCCAGGACGGTGCGTGCCTGGGCGGCGTTCACCACCATGAGGATCAGGATCTCCGCGCCGCGGCAGGCCGCGGCGAGGCTTTCGGGGCGGGTGCCGCCCACGGCCGCAAGGGCATCCATGGCTTCGGGGCGCATGTCGAAGCCATGGACGGCATGGCCGGCCTTCACGAGGTTTGTCGCCATGGGAAGCCCCATGGAGCCGAGGCCGGCAAAGGCGATGGTCTTGGTCATGGTCAGTCTCAATATATAGTCAGGGCTGGGATATACGACATGAGGACGAGGACGATGAAGGCGACGAGGTAGAAGGGCCATAGCTCCCTGACGACGGCGCCGATGGGCACGCGGGCGATGGCGGCGCCGATGAACAGGGTCGTCCCGATCGGCGGGGTGAACAGGCCGATGGACAGGTTGATGCAGACCATCACGCCGAGCTGGATGGGATCCATGCCGATCGCCTGGCCGATGGCCACGAAGGTCGGGCCGAGCAGCAGGATGGCGGCCGGCAGGTCGAGGAACATGCCGACGACCAGCATGATCAGGTTCATCATGAGGATGATCAGGAAGGCGTTGACCAGCGTCTCCTGCGCCCATTGCGCCACGAGGGCGGGAACACGCTCGGAGATCAGCACATGGCCGACGAGGCTGGAGGCGGTGATCACCAGCATGACGATGCCGGTGGTGACGACCGTTCCGACGAGCGCCTCGTGGATGCGGGCCCAGGTCAGGTCGCGATAGACGAGAAGGCTGACGACGAGCGCATAGAAGACGGCGATCACGCTGACCTCGGTCGGCGTGGCGATGCCGGCGCGCAGCAGGACGACGATGAAGAAGGGCATCAGCAGCGCCGGCAGGGCCGACAGCAGCGACCGGCCCGCCGAGCGGAGCTGGGCGCCGTCGGTGAGCCGCGGGAAGTTGCGGATGCGGCCGGACAGGTAGCACACGACCATCATGCCGGCGGCGAGCATCAGGCCCGGCAGCACGGCGGCCGAGAACAGCGCGGCGATCGAGGCGTTCGACACGGTCGAATAGAGGATGAGCGGGATGGAGGGCGGGATGAGGCCGGCAATCGTCGAGGACGACGCGGTGACGGCGGCGGCAAAGCCGGCCGGATAGCCCTCGCGCTTCTGCCAGGGGATCAGCATGGAGCCGAGCGCGGAGGCCTCGGCGACGGCCGATCCGGAAACGCCGCCGAAGATCGTCGAGCCGACGACCGTCACCTGGCCCATGCCGCCATGGAAGCGGCCGACGAGGGCGGCGGCGAACTGGACGAGCTTCTGGCCGAGCGTGCCGGACATCATCAGCGAGCCGGACAGGATGAAGAAGGGGATGGCCAGCAGCGGGAAGCTCTGGGTCGGCTGGAACAGCTTGACGACGGCCAGCACCGTCGGCGTGCCGCCGTTGAACAGGATGGCCGTGCCGGCGGCGATGATCAGCGCATAGCCGACCGGGACGGAAAGGGCCAGCAGGACGGCGAAGATGCCGGTCATTACGGCTGTCATGTCATGTGCTCCGTTTCCGTCTGGTGGATGAGGCGCGGATCGGCGGCACAGGCCACCCGCACGAGATTGACGGCGGCCGCAAGCGCGATGCCGCCGAAGCCGAAGAGAAGGGAACTGTAAGCCCAGGCCTGGCCGAGGCCGGTCATGGGGAAGACCTGTGCCTTGGTGATGGCGATGACCTGCAGGGAGAGCCAGGCGAGCACGGTGAAGGAGACGGCGACGAGAAGGTTGATGGCCATCAGGAGAAGGCGCAGCTTTCCTGTGTCGAGCATGGAGCGCAGCGCCTCGGCGGCGATATGGGCGCCGCGCTGCGCGCCGACGACGATGCCGCCCATGATCAGCCAGGGGAAGAGCAGGTTGGGCACCTCGTTCGGCCAGCCGAGGCCGGCGGAGGTGAAGTAGCGCACCACCACCTCGGCCATGAGGGCGAAGAAGATCACCACGACGGCGGCGACGGCGACCGTCGTGGCAAGACGGTCGAGCAGGCCGCCGATCGCCTCGGCGATGCGCAAGGCGGGCGGACCCGCCTTGCGTGTGGAGACCTGGGCAGGGGCCGGGCCCGTCACTTGGCCGCGTCCCTGGCGGCGGCGACCAGCTCGTCGACCAGTTCGGGATACTGGGCGCGCCACTTGTCGTAGACGGCCTGGGTGGCCGTGACGAACGGCGCGGGGTCGACCTCGTTGAAGGTGACGCCGGCCGCCTCGAGCGTGGCGCGCAGCTCGTTCGACTGGTCGCGCACCATCTGGCGGTTCAGCTGGCCGGCCTCGCGGGCGGCCGTGCGGACGATCTCCTGGTCCTCGGGCGACAGGCCGTCGAAGACGATCTTCGAGGCGAGGAACGGGGTCGCCTCGTATTTGTGGTTGGTCATCGAGATATAGGGCTGCACCTCATGCAGCTTCGACGAATGGATGTTGATGAGCGGGTTCTCCTGGCCGTCGACCACGCCCTGCTGGAGGGCGATGTAGAGTTCGGAGAAGGCCATCGGCGTCGGCGAGGCGCCCAGCGCCTCGAAGATGTCGATCGTCATCGGATCGGGCGGCGTGCGGATCTTCATCCCCGCAAGGTCACCGGGAACAACGATCGGCTTCTTCGAGTTCGACGTCTCGCGAATCCCGTTGTTCCACCACGCGAGAACGACGAGGCCCTGGGCCTCGGCAGCGGCGGCAATCTTGTCGCCGACCGGGCCGTCCATCACCGCTTCGGCCTGTTCCAGGTTCTGGAACAGGAACGGCAGGCCGAGCAG
>CAMLOC010000431.1 GCA_946481465.1 uncultured Shinella sp.
TCGACGAGAAGGCGGATGATGCGCCGATCCGTCTGGTCCAGCGCCACCTCGTCGCCCGGCTTCCTGTCCATATCCCGCTCCACGCAAAAATCTACATCAATCTAGCAGCGGCAAGCAAGAATACAAAAGCTTCTTGCGCTTCCGACGCAATATCATGGTCGATTTTGCGACAGCTTTGGCCTACATCGCTTGACAGACCCACCGCACAAGGAACCCGGCCATGTTCGACGCCCTCACCCGCCAGCCCGACGACCCGCTGCTCGCCCTGATCGGCCTTTTCCGGGCGGACGAGCGCGCCGGCAAGGTGGACCTCGGCGTCGGCGTCTATCGTGACGAAACCGGCGCGACGCCGATCTTCCGCGCGGTGAAGGCGGCAGAACGGCGCCTCGTCGAGACGCAGCTGACCAAGGCCTATGTCGGCCCTGAGGGCGACCCGGTCTTCCTGGAGCGCCTCTGGGCGCTGACGACGGGCGAAGCCGGCCGCGGCCGCGCCACCGCCGCGCTGCAGACGCCGGGCGGCTCCGGCGCGCTGCGCATCGCCGCCGACCTGATGGCGCGCATGGGGGTCAAGGGCATCTGGCTCGGCCTGCCGAGCTGGCCGAACCATGCCAGCATCTTCAAGGCGGCCGGCCTCGAAGTCGTCACCTATCCCTTCTTCGACATCCCCTCGCAGACCGTGCTCTTCGAACAGATGATGGACGCGCTTTCCGGCGCCGCGCCGGGCGATGCCGTGCTGCTGCATGCGAGCTGCCACAACCCGACGGGCGCCGGCCTTTCCGCGGAGCAGTGGCGCGCCGTCTCCGACCTCGTCGCCGCGCGCGGCCTGCTGCCGCTCGTCGACATCGCCTATCAGGGCTATGGCCGCGGCCTCGACGAGGATGCCGCCGGGCTGCGCACGCTGCTTGCCGCTGTCCCGGAAGCGCTGGTCGCCGTCTCCTGCTCGAAATCCTTCGGCCTTTACCGCGAGCGCACCGGGGCGATCTATGCGGCCTGCGGCAGCGCCGAGACGGCCCTGTCCGTGCGCAGCAACCTCGCCGCCCTCGCCCGCACCAGCTATTCCATGCCGCCTGACCATGGCGCGGCCATCGTCGCGACGATCCTCGGCGACGAGGCTCTCAAGGCCGACTGGATGGCGGAGATCGAGACCATGCGGCTGCGCATCGCTTCCATCCGCGAACGCCTCGCCACCGGCCTTTCCGGCCGCTGGCAGGTGCTGACGGCCATCCGCGAGCAGGAGGGCATGTTCTCCCTGCTGCCGCTGGAGGAGGCGGACGTGCTGAAGCTGCGCGCCGAGCACGCGATCTACATGCCGACCTCCGGCCGCATCAACATTGCCGGCCTCAAGTCGGCCGAGGTCGATGCCGTCATCGAGAAGTTCCGGAGCCTCTGAGGACACGATGTCGATCGAAACAGCCGCCCGGCCCGAGCGCCATTCCGCCTACGAGGATGCCATCGCCATCGTCGTCGGCACGATGTTCATGGCGCTCGGCGTGGTGATCTATACCAAGGCCGTGCTGCTCGCCGGCAGCACGGCGGGCCTTGCCCTGCTCCTGCAATATGCCAGCGGCATCGGCTTCTGGTGGCTGTTCTTCGCCATCAACCTGCCCTTCTACATCCTCGCGGTCAGAAAGCTCGGCTGGGCCTTCACGCTGCGCACCTTCGCGGCCGTCACGCTCGTCTCTGTCTTTACCCGGCTAACATCCGATCTCGTCTCCTTCTCCCATCTCGATCCGCTCTATGCGGCCATCATGGGCGGGGCGCTGTCGGGCACGGGCCTGCTCATCCTCTTCCGCCACCGCACCGGGCTCGGCGGCATCAACGTGCTGGCGATCTACCTGCAGGACCGTTTCGGCATCCGGGCCGGTTATTTCCAGCTCGCCGTGGACCTTGCCATCCTCGCCGCCGCCGCCTTCGTCATCCCGCCCGATCGCCTCGCGCTCTCCGTGCTCGGCGCCGTCGTCGTCAACATGACGCTCGCCATCAACCATCGCCCGGGCCGCTATCTCGGGGTGACGTGACGCCGGCAACACTCTAAGACACGGTGCACAAGGCAAATCGAGGAGAGACGCGTGACCGTCACGATCTACGGCATCAAGAACTGCGACACGATGAAGAAGGCGCGGACCTGGCTCGATGCCAAGGGCGTCGCCTATCGCTTCCACGACTACAAGGCGGAAGGCATCGATGCGGCAAACCTGACGCGCTTCGTCGATGCGCTCGGCTGGGAGACCGTGCTGAACCGCGCCGGCACCACCTTCCGCGCCCTGCCGGATGCCGACAAGCAGGATCTCGATGCGAAGAAGGCGATCGCGCTGATGCTCGCCCAGCCCTCGATGATCAAGCGCCCGGTCCTCGACCGTGACGGCGCCCTGACGGCCGGCTTCAAGCCGGAAATCTACGAAACCTTGTTCTGAGCTTTGAGCATGTCCGCTTTTCCTTGAATCGCGGAAATGCTCTATCTCTTTGTTTTTACGCAATTCCGGACGCAAAACCGGCGCGCACTTTTGCTGGAATTGCTCTACGGCCAGGCAGCATAGGAGGTTTCCGCGCGCACCTGCCGGCTGGCGAGCCCCGCTCGCCGGGCGCGCGGCGAGACGCCGGCCAGCCGCTTGAAGAACCGGCTGAAATAGGCCGCATCGCGAAAGCCGAGCGCTTCGGCGACCTCGGCGATCTGCAGGCTCGACCCGTCGAGCAGCATTTCCGCTTCCATCATCAGCCGGGCATGGATCAGTTCCATCGGCGAGCGCCCGGTGGCGCGCCGCACCGCCGTGTTCAACCGGTCCGGCGTCACGCCCAGGACGGCCGCATAGTGGGCGAGCGGCCATTGTTCGCGCATGTGCAGCTCCACGAGATGCAGGAAGCTGCGCACGGTGGCGCGCGGCGAGGGTTTCGGCTTTTCCGTCGCCGGATTGGCGCGGCGCCAGATGGCGATCAGCAGGAGGGCAAGGTGATGGCGCACCACTTCCTGCATGCCCGCCGCGTTCTCGCGCAGTTCCGCCTCGATCGTCTCCACCGTCTGGAGCATCTTGCGGGCATCCGCCAGCGCCAGCTTGGCGCCGAGGATGGGCCGGGCAATAGCGTCGCGCACTTCCGCGAAGATCGCGCCCGTCGGCATGGCGGGGCCGAGCGCCAGTTCCGGGATCGCCAGCGCCGCCCCCTCCGCACCGGCATCGAAGAGCACCGTGCCGCGCTCGCCCGCCGGCGCCCAGACGATGGAGGGGCCGGAAAGCCCGAGATCGGCCGGACCGAGCGACACCCGCCCGCTGCCGGACAGGAGCAGGAAGACGCGGTTGCGCCCGCCGCGGAAGGTCCAGCCGGATTGCGACAGCGCCCCGCGGAAGAGCCGTGCCTCCGTCGGCAGCGGCGGGGCGGCGCCGGCGGCGCGATGCGGCGGTGCAAGAGCATCTTGGAAAGGCATGGCGACGATCTCCTCGCCGTGAAAAGTACAAGTATCTCTTGTAAAAGTCTATTCCGCCCTGCCCCGCCTGCGGCTACCCTTTCATTCGTCAAGAGGCGACAGAAGGCCCGGAGGAGAATGCGGCCGCTGCCCGCCTTGGCGCGACGCCTGCCGAAGAGCAGGCCTTTTGGGAGGAATCGACAATGAAATCTCTGCAACGCAGGCACGTCCTGCGCATGATGGCGGCTGCCTCCGCCCTCTTGGCGACGGGCATCGCACCGGGCGCGCTTGCCCAGGACCGCACCTCGGTGAAGATCGGCTACGCCATTTCCAAGACCGGCCCCAATGCCGGCGGCGCCGGCATCACGACGCTGCCGAACTACCAGCTCTGGGTGAAGGACGTGAACGATGCCGGGGGGCTGGAACTGCCCGACGGCAAGAAGCTGCCGATCGAGGTGATCGAATACGACGACCGCTCCACCTCCGAGGAACTGGTGCGCGCCGTCGAGCGCCTGGCGACGCAGGACGAGGCCGATTTCATCCTCGCGCCCTGGGGCACGGGCTTCAACCTTGCCGCCGCCCCGCTCTTCGACCGTTACGGCTACCCGCAGCTTGCCGTCTCCTCCGTCACCGACAAGGCGCCGGATTTCGTCAAGCGCTGGAAGAAGAGCTTCTGGATGCTCGGCGGCGGCCATGACTATGCGCAGGCTTTGGCGGAGATCGTCGCCGACGCGAGCAAGGCCGGCACCATCAACGGCAAGGTGTCGATGATCTCCGTTGCCGACGGCTTCGGCATCGACCTCGTGACCGCGGCGCGGCCCGCCTTCGAGGAAGCAGGAATCGAGGTCGTCTACGACAAGACCTATCCGGTC
>CAMLOC010000432.1 GCA_946481465.1 uncultured Shinella sp.
GTGCCGTGCGGCGGCGGCGGGCTGAGTTCGGGCATCGCGCTTGCCCTGGAGGCCACCGCGCCGGACTTCACCGTGCGGACCTGCGAGCCGGAAGGCTTCGACGACACGGCACGCTCGCTGGCGACCGGGCAGATCGTACGGAACGCCGCGATGGCCGGCTCGATCTGCGATGCGATCGTCACGCCGGAACCGGGCAGGATCACCTTTCCCATCCTGCAGCGCCTCGCCGGGGCCGGCTTCGCCGTGACGGAGGACGAGGTGCTGCACGCCATGGCGCTCGCCTTCAAGCGGCTGAAGATCATCGTGGAGCCCGGCGGCGCGGTCGCGCTCGCGGCGGCCCTCTTCCACGGCGCCGCCATCGACCGCGACACCGTGATCGCGGTCACCTCCGGCGGCAATGTCGATACCGACCTCTTCGCCTTGGCGCTCCAGCGCTTCGGCTGAAGCTCAGATGGCCAGATACCGGTTGCGCAACGTCTCGTCGGCGAGCACATCCCCCGCCGCGCCGTCGAAGACCACCTCGCCCATGTCGAGGATCACCGCCCGGTTGGCGAGCTCCAGCGCCGCGACGGCGTTCTGCTCGACGATGATCGTGGTGATGCCGCGCTGCTTGATATCGTGCACGATGCGCTCGATCTCCTTGACGATGACGGGCGCCAGCCCCTCATAGGGTTCGTCGAGCAGCAGCAGCTTGATATCGCGCACCAGGGCGCGGGCGACGGCCAGCATCTGCTGCTCGCCGCCCGAAAGCGTGGTGCCCTCCTGCTTGCGCCGCTCGGCAAGGCGCGGAAAGTGCTGGTAGACCTCCTCGAGGGCCCAGCCGCGCGGCTCGGCGATGCGGGCGAGCTGCAGGTTCTCCTCCACCGTCAGGCCCGGGATGATGCGCCGGTCCTCCTGCACGAGCTGGATGCCGAGGCGGGCGGCCTGGAAATCCTTGAGCGTATGGACGGGCTGGCCGGCGAGCCAGATCTCGCCGGACCTGAGTTCCGGGTCGCCGGCGCGCGCCAGCGTCCGCAAGGTCGAGGTCTTGCCGGCGCCGTTGCGGCCGAGCAGGGCGACGACGTCGCCCTCGGCGATATCGAAGCTGACGCCCTGCACAATATAGCTCTCGCCGTAATAGGCGTGGATGTCGCGGACGCTGAAATAGGCCTGCTGCTCGACGGCGGCGACAAGGGGCATGGTCACGGCGTTCATGCGTGTCCTCCTCCCAGATAGGCTTCCTGCACTTTCGGATCTCCCCTCACCTGCTCGGGCGGGCCGTCGGCGATGATGCGGCCCTGGGCGAGCACGGTGATGCGGTCGGCCAGCGAGAAGACGACATGCATGTCGTGCTCGATGATGACCTTGGTCATGCCCCTCCCCTTGAACTTCTTCAGAAGATCGATCGTGGAATTGGTGTCGTGCCGCGACATGCCGGCCGTCGGCTCGTCGAGCAGAAGCAGCTTGGGGCTCTGGACGAGGCCCATGGCCAGTTCCAGCCGGCGCTTGTCGCCGCGCGACAGGCTGGCGGCGACCGCGCCGGCCTGGCCGGCAAGGCCGACATCCTCCAGCCAGTGCATCGCCTCGTCGCGAATGTCTGTGCGCCGCGACATGGGCCGCACGGCGTTCAGCCGGAACGCGCCGTCCCGCTTGGCGAAAGCCGGCACCATGACATTCTCCAGCAGCGTCAGGTCCGGAAAGATCTCCGGCGTCTGGAAGACGCGCACGACGCCCATCTGGTTGATCTCGTGCGGTTGCTTGCCGGTGATGACCTGACCGCCGAAGACGACCGCGCCGCTGTCGGGCGCGATACGCCCGATACAGACATTGAGAAGGGTGGACTTGCCCGCCCCGTTCGGCCCGATGATCGCATGGGTCGTGCCCTCCTCGACCTGCAGGTCGACGTCGGACAGGGCATGCAGGCCCCCGAAGCTCTTGTGTACGTCCGCGACATGCAGGACCACGTTGCGTTTCGACATCGTTCTACTCCGCCGGCTGGATTTGCGTTGATGTGGCCTTGGTCTTCCCGTCCGGCGGCCGCCGGAACAGCGCATAGAGGCGCCGCAGGCCTTCCATGATGCCGCCGGGCAGGAAGATGACGATGAGCATGAACACCACGCCGAGCGTCAGGTTCCAGCCGTCGCCGACGAACAGCGAGAAGAAGGCGACGACCGGGTCCTCGATCGCGTCGGGCAGGAAGCCGAAGACGGTGTGCAGCACCGAGCCGCTGAAGGCGGAGAAGATGTTCTCGAAATACTTGATCGCCGCGGCGCCGAGCACAGGCCCTACCAGCGTGCCCGCCCCGCCGAGGATCGTCATCAGCACGACCTCGCCGGATGCGGTCCACTGCATGCGCTCGGCGCCGACCAGCGGGTCCGTCGCGGCCATCAGCCCGCCCGCCAGCCCGGCATACATGCCGGAGATGACGAAGGCGGCGAGAAGGTACGGCCGGGTGTTGAAGCCGGTATAGCGCATGCGCATCTGGTTGGACTTGATCGCCCGCAGCATGAGGCCGAAGGGCGAGCGGAAGATGCAGAGCGAGATGAAGAAGCAGACGATCAGCGCGATGGCGCACAGATAGAAGCCGGCATAGCCGCCGCCGCTGATGTTGAGCGCGAAGAGATTGACCCGCGGCAGGCCGGCGCCCGGCTCGAAGAACAGCGCGTCGATCATCCGCGGATCCTGCAGCGACAGTTGCAGCCCGGTTTCGCCGTTGGTCAGCGGCGTCAGCACCGAATAGGCGAGGTTGTAGCTCATCTGCGCGAAGGCGAGCGTCAGGATGGAAAAGTAGATGCCCGACCGCCGCAGGCTGACATAGCCGATGACGAGCGCGAACAGCGCGGCGAAGACCACCGCCATGACGATCGCCGGGATGGCGTTCATCGTGAAGAGCTTGAACGACCAGACGGCGGCATAGGACCCGACCCCAAGGAAGGCCGCGTGGCCGAAGGACAGGTAGCCGGTCAGGCCGAAGAGGATGTTGAAGCCGATGGCGAAGATGCCGAAGATGCAGAATTTCTGCATGAGCGCGGGATAGGCCGCGCCGATCGGATCGAGGAGGATCGGCAGGCAGAGGACGACGAGGGAGAAGCCGGCCAGCAGCAGCCAGTCATTGCGCGTAGGATTGTTGAACATGGCTCACTCCTCCATCATGCCCTTGCGGCCGAGCAGCCCGCGCGGCAGCGTCAGCAGAATAACGACGGCCACCAGGTAGATGACGACGTGGTCGATGCCGGGCAGGAGCGCCTTCACCTCGTTCATGGAGGCGAAGGACTGCAGGATGCCGAGCAGGAAGCCGGCCGCCACCGCGCCGCCGAGCGAGCCCATGCCGCCGACCACGACGACGACGAACGACAGGACCAGGAACTCCATCCCCATATGATAGTCCGGCGGCAGGATCGGCGTGTACATGACGCCGGCGACGCCCGCCACCACGGCCGCAAGGCCGAAGACGACCGTGAACCGGCGCTCGATGTCGATACCGAGGAAGCCGACGGTCTGGCGGTCGTGCATGCCGGCGCGCACGACCATGCCGTAGGTCGTGAAGCGCAGGAAGGCGAACACCGCCGCGATCACCGACACGGAGAACAGCAGGTAGACCATGCGCCAGAGGGGATAGGCGAGCGTCTGGCCCATGCCGAGGAGGGCGCCGACATAGACGGTGCCGCCCAGCGCATCGGGCGCCGGCTGCGGGATCGGGTTGGCGCCGTAGAAATGCTTGATGACCTCCTGGATGACGATGGCCAGGCCGAAGGTCACCAGGATCTGGTCTGCATGGTTGCGCTTGTAGAAATAGCGGATGAGGCCGCGCTCCATGACGATGCCGATCACCAGCATCACCGGTATGGCGAAGAGGATGGAGGCGGGCACGGAATAATCGTTGAGCACCGCGCCGAAATCGCCCAGCCATGCCTCGACATAGGGCGTGCGGACCTCCAGCGGGCTTCCCCAGGCGGTCGTCTGTGCCGGATCGATGACGACGCTTTCCAGATTGAGGAGCTTGTTGAAGGTGACGGCGCAGAACGCGCCCAGCATGAACAGGGCGCCGTGGGCGAAGTTCACGACGCCGAGCGTTCCGAACACGAGCGTCAGGCCAAGTGCGATCAGGGCGTAGGCGCCCCCCTTGTCCAGTCCGTTCAGTATCTGCAGCAGTATGGCATCCATTCTCGTACGCCCATGTTGAAAGCCTAGACCGGGAAGGAACCGGCCGCGCGAAGGCGACCGGCTCCGGGTTCGTCAGGTCAGCACTGCTTGGGATCCGACGGGCCGAGCTCG
>CAMLOC010000433.1 GCA_946481465.1 uncultured Shinella sp.
TTTCATCGCATAGGACTCCCCTCGTTCCGGGAGCGCTGAAGGAGCTTCCCCCCTGGCTCCAGCAGCTCCCGGGACAAAAGGAGCTTCACCCATGCGAAAGATCGCGACGGTCCTTGCCGCGCTGCTCGCCACGACCTCGGCGATCGCGGCGGAGACTCTGACCTACACCTATGACGCGCACGGCCGGCTGACCAAGGTCCAGCGCAGCGGCGGCAACAACAATGCCGTCACCACCCAATATAGCTACGACCCGTCCGACAACCGCACCAACGCCTGGCAGAATAGCGGCGCGCCGCCTCCGCCGCCGGCGACGCCGGCGCCGGCGTTCAGCATCAGCGACGTGTCTGTCATCGAAGGCAACGAGTTGGTGTTCGTCGTCACCCGGCACCGCTCGTTCGCGCCCCCGGCGAATTTCTCGGTTTCCTTCGCAACGAGCGGCGGCACTGCGGCCAGCGGAACAGATTTCACCGCGGCGAGCGGCAACATCAACTTCAACGCCGATCAGTACAGCCACGAGATACACGTACAGTCGTCGGCAGACAGTCAGTTCGAAGCCAACGAGACCTTCACGGTCACGCTGAGCGGCGCGACCGGGGGCGCCACGATCGCGGATGCCAGCGGGACAGGCACGATCATCAACGACGACTCGTCGAATATCTCGCCTGTGGCCAATGACGATGTCGGCTCCGCGTGGATGTGCAGCAGCGCCACAATCAACGTGATCGCCAACGACACCGACCCGGACAATGATCTGCCCCTCACTCTCGATGCGATCATCTCATCGACCAAGGGCACGGCGGGGATCGCGAGCGCGACCGAGATTCTCTTCACGCCGACCGTTGCCGGACAGGGCGACGGCATCGTCACCTATCGCGTTCGCGACAGCCTTGGCGCCACCGCGCTTGGCACGCTCCGCGTCCAGATCAACGGCCAGGGGCCATGTCAATGACGCGTCCCGATCCCCACGCGCCGTCCCGCCTTCAATCCGGAGATTCGACCATGACCCGCCATTCCCTCGCGCTCGCTTTTTTCTGCTCGACCGCTCTCAGCTGCACCGCCCCGGCCTATGCCGACAACGCCCGCGCGCACATGCCGCAGATCTACACGATGACCCCGATGGGGGTGAATCTGCAGAGCGGCACCTTCGTCCATTCCGAGACCGATTTCACGATCGGCTCGCTCAGCTTCGTGCGTTCGTGGCGGGCAGTGCCGACGATTTCGGTGCCGGCCAGCCCGATGTACGACGATCAGAGCTTCGGCGCCTGGAACCACAATTTCGGCTTTTCGGCCCGCTGGCATCCAACCCGGTCCAACGGCGCCGAAGTCTATGCGGACGGCAAGGTCTATCAGTTCGTGCGCCAAGCGGACTTGAGCTGGATTCCCTGGAATATCGACCAGCACAATAACAATGCGTTCGGCACACTGCTCACCGGCGCGGTCGACAGCAACCTCGTCTTCCGCAACCACAATGGCGACGTTTACACGTTCAACACCAACAACCAGGCGACCCAAGTCGTCTATGCGGACGGCAGCCGGATCGACCTGACCTACGACGCCTCCCGCCGGCTGCGGACCGTCATCAGCAATCGCGGCGACGCGATCGTGCTCGAATATAACGGCAACGGACGGCTCGGCATCGCCTGCGGCTTCAACCGCGCGCTCGTCTACTTCGACGCGAGCCGGACCTGCAGCCAGGCCGGATTCCTGCCTCATGTGAAGGTGAATTACGCCTACACGGCGACTTCGGCCGCCCAAGGCTTCAACCTGACGTCGGTCACGAGTGCCGACGGCCAGGTCACGCAGATGACCTACGACAGCTATTTCCGGCCGAACGTCACCTGCATCACCCTGCCGGGATCGTCTCCCAGTCCCTCGGGCTGTCGGATCACAAACGTCTACGGTCCGCAGCCGAACGAGGACCCTGTGCTGACCGGCGGCGACCAGGTCCGCCGGCAAACCACCGCGACCGGTGAAATCTGGCAATATTTCTACCTGAACGCCAATCTCTACGCCGACTGGCCGCCGATCGTGTTCGGCGAGGTGCGGCAGACCGAATCGACGATGACCGATCCGCTCGGCCGGACCACCCATGCGGAATATGAGAACGGATTCCTGATCCGGCTCTACGCGCCCGAAGGGCTCACCCAATATGCCTGGGCCAGCCTCAATCCGTCCCAATTCACCCAGCCGGGCGGCAATAGCGAGCGGCTGAACTTCGACTTCCGCAACAATGTCGTCGAGCGCCGCCGCATTCCGGCGCCGGGCTCGAGCGAGCCGGAGATCGTCTCGACCGCGACCTATCCGGATTCGGTGTTCGGTCTTGCCAATGGCTGGGCGACCGGCTGCGTCGCGGCGAGCCAGAGGCTGTGCAACAAGCCGACCCAAACCGTGGCCGAGCGCCCCGCGGCCCAGATCGCCGATCTGACGCTGGCCACGGACTATACCTACGATCCCGCGCATGGGGGGGTGCTGACCGCGACGCGGCCGGCGCCGGCGATCGGTGCCGTACGTCCGAAGACCACCTACACCTATACGCAGATCGCCACCGGCGTGATGAACGCCGCGGGCACCGGGCTGACCACCGCGCCGACCGGAGTCTGGGTGCTTACGCAGGAATCGGAATGCCGCACCCAGGCGACCTGCTCGGGCACGTCGGACGAGGTGCGCACGGTCTATCATTACGGCGCTTCGGGCGAGGCCAATGCGCTGCGCCTGCGCGGCCGGACCGTGACCGACAACACGAACTCGCACCGGACCTGCTTCACCTATGACGCGGTCGGCAATCGGATCAGCGAGACCGGTCCCGGCGCCCAGCTCGCCAGCTGTCCGGCGCAATAGCCCTGCATTCCCAGCAACTTTCCTCACGAGAGGCACGACCCATGTTGACCAAGCACATCCTGATGAGTGGCGCCGGCATCCTCGCGATCGGCGCGGCCTCCTGCGCCGCGACTCCCGCGGCGGCCCAGACTTCACCCTCGGCCTATACCTCTGGCTCGCGCTATGACGCCGAGCGGCGCCTGACCGGGACGATCGCGCCCGATCCCGACGGCGCCGGCCCGCTGCGCTTTGCCGCAGTGCGCAACACTTACGACGCGGCGGGACGGCTGACCAAGGTCGATCGCGGCGAACTGCTCAACTGGCAGAGCCAGGCGATTGCGCCCGCCAGCTGGACCGGGTTCACCATCCTCGAGACGGTCGACACGATCTACGACGCGATGGACCGCAAGCTGCGCGACACGCTGACCGTCGGCGGCGTCGCGCGGACTGTCACCCAGTACGGCTATGACGGGCTCGGCAGGCTCGAATGCACCGCGGTGCGGATGAATTCGGCCGTGTTCGGCTCGCTGCCGGCGAGCGCCTGCACGGCGAGCTCGGTCGGCAGCGCGGGGCCGGACCGGATCACCCGCAATACCTACAATGCAGAAGGACGAATCTTCCGCGTCCAGACCGGGGTCGGCACCTCGGAGCAGCGCGACCAGGTGCTCTACACCTACACGCCGAACGGCCAGATCGCCTCGGTCACCGAGGCGAGCGGCCACCGCGCCGAGCTGCGCTATGACGGCCACGACCGACTGAAGCGCTGGGTGTTTCCGTCAGCGACCGTGCCCGGCCAGGTCAACGAGGCCGATTATGAGGAATATGGCTATGACGCGGCGAGCAACCGCACCAGCCATCGGCGCCGGCGCGGCGAGACGCTGACCTTCGACTATGACCGTCTCAACCGAATGACGAAGAAGGTGGTGCCCGAGCGCGCCGGCCTCGCCACCACCCACACGCGCGACGTCGTCTACGCCTATGACAATCGCGGCCTGCAGACCGAGGCGCGCTTCGAGAATTTCGCCGGCGAGGGGATCAGCACCGTTTATGACGTGCTCGGCCGTCCCACCTCGACGACCTCGAATATGGGCGGGAACACGCGCACCCTGGGTTTCTCCTATCTGCCGGCCGGCCCGCGCGGATCGATCACCCATCCGGACGCGACCCAGTTCACTGCGACCTATGACGGTCTCAACCGGCTCACCCAGCTGCGCGAGGGGACGGCGGGCGCCTGGCTCGCCGGCTTCAACTACGACCAGCTCGGACGGCTCGCCGGCCGCACCAACAATCAGGGCGTGGCGGGCTTCAGCACCTACACCTACGCGCCGGCCGGGCCGGTCCAGTCGATCGCGCACAATGTTGCCGACACGGCCAACGACATGACGCTGACCTATGGGCACAATCCGGCGAACCAGATCACGACGCTGACC
>CAMLOC010000434.1 GCA_946481465.1 uncultured Shinella sp.
CTGATGGTGACCCACAGCCGCATGGGCAAGGCGATGCGTGCGGTGTCGCAGAATGTCGAATGCTGCGAGGTCGTCGGCATCGACGTGCCGCAGGTGGTGCTGCGCACCTTCATCCTCGGCGCGGCGCTGGCGGCGCTCTCGGGCGTGCTCACGGCCCCCGTGAATGTCAGCGTCTATGGTGGCATGGGCGAACTCATCACCTTCAAGACACTGCCGATCATCATCATGGGCGGTCTCGGCAATGTGCGCGGCACCTTCTTCGCCGCCATGATCCTCGGCATCGCCGAAAGCCTCGTGGCCACCTATGTCGGCCTGCAATACCGCGACACGGTGGGTTTTGCGACGCTGATCCTGATGCTGATGTGGCGGCCGCACGGACTGTTCTCGACGCAGGCGCGCTTCTAGAGCGCGGAATTCCTCTCGAACTTTTGGGGACCCGACATGTCTCTCACGCAAACCAGCGAACGGGCGCGCCGGCGCGACTACCGCATTCCGCTCGGCATCCTGCTGTTCGCGCTTGCGCTCGCCGCGCCCTTCATCGGCAGCCGCTACGTCGTCCATGCGCTCGTCATCGCGCTCGTCTTCATGCTGCCGGCGCACGGGCTGAACCTGCTCGTCGGCTATACCGGGCTGCTCTCACTCGCCCAGGCCGCCTTCTTCGGCATCGGCGCCTATGCGGCGGGGCTGCTCGCCGTCACCTACGGCACGCCCTTCTACGTCAATGCCGTGGTCGCGGGGCTTGCGGCCGGCCTGGTGGCGCTGCCGCTCGGCGTGCCGGCGCTGCGGCTGCGCTCAACCTCCTTCGTCATGTGCACGCTCGGCTTCGTCATCATCGGCCAGGCGATCGCCAAGAACTGGATCTCGGTAACGCGCGGCGACATGGGGCTGTCCGGCATTCCGAAACCATATTTCGAGCTCGGCCCGCTCTCCTTCACCGTCAGCGGCACCACCGGCTTCTACTATCTGGCGCTCGCCATCGGCATCCTGGCGACGCTCGCGGTCTTCGCCGTCGTCCGCTCGCCGGCCGGCCGCAACATGGTGGCGATCCGCGAGAACGAGACGCTGGCCGAATCCCTCGGCGTGCCGACCTGGCACTACAAGCTGATCGTCTTCATGCTCAGCGCCGTCTTCGCCGGCGTCGGCGGCAGCCTCTATGCGCATTATCTCACGGTGGTGAGCCCGCTCACCTTCCAGATGTACTATTCCACCACCATGCTGATCATCGTGCTCGGCGGCGGGGCGGGCATGATCTCCGGCACCATTTTCGGCAGCCTGCTCTTCGTCGGCCTCACCGAGGCGCTGCGCGTTGCGCCGGAACTGCGCATGATCGCCTACGGCCTCTGCCTGCTGGTGCTGGTCTTCCGGTTCAAGCAGGGTTTTGCGCCGGTCATCAACCGGGTGTGGAACGCCATCGGAGGCGCGAAATGACGGCCCATCTTCCGCTTCTCGACATCAGGAACCTCACCAAGAGCTACGGCGCGGTGAAGGCCGTCGACGATGTCAGCCTGCATATCGACCGCGGCGAGATCGCCGGGCTGATCGGGCCGAACGGCTCGGGCAAATCGACCTTCTTCGATTGCAGCACCGGCCTTGCCAAGCCCGATACCGGCACGGTCGTGCTCGACGGGCAGGACATTACCGGCTGGTCGCTGAACCGCATCGCGCGGGAGGGCCGCATGCTGCGCTCCTTCCAGAAGACCGTGACCTTCCGCGCGCTCGACGTGGAGGAGAACCTGGTCATTGCCGGGCAGATGTTCACCTTCCCGTCGATCCTGTCGACCTTCAGCCTCGGAAAGCTGTCGCGCCAGCGCATCGCCGGCCTTCGCGAGCGCGCCCGGGAATTGATCAAGATGGCCGGCCTCTGGGACGTGCGCCACCAGCCGGCCGGCAACCTGTCCGGCGGCCAGCAGAAGCTGATCCAGTTCGCCTCCATGCTGATGCCGGAGCCCAAGCTCATCCTGCTCGACGAGCCGATGGCCGGCATCAACCCGAAGATCATCGAGCGGGTGGTGGAGACGATCCTCTACGCCAACAAATCGCTCGGCGTCAGCTTCCTCGTCATCGAGCACAATATCGACGTGGTCACCAGCATCTGCCGGCGCGTCATCGTGCTCGACCAGGGCCGCAAGCTGGTCGAGGGACTGCCGCAGGACATCATCCGGGACCAGCGCGTGAGGGAGGCCTATCTTGGCGGCTGAGACGAACCTTTCGATCGCCGGCCTGCGCGCCGGCTACGGCAATCTCGACATCCTCAACGGCGTCGACCTCGACGTGCCGGCCGGCCAGTTCGTCGCGTTGATGGGGCCGAACGGGGCGGGAAAATCGACGCTGCTCAAGACGCTCTACGGCATGACGACCATCAAGGGTGGCAGCATAAACTGGCGCGGCAAGGACATCGCCGGCTACAGGTCGCGGGCGATCCTCGGCGAGGGCATTTCCTTCGTGCCGCAGGGGCGCTGCAATTTCCCGGTCATGACCGTCGACGAAAACCTCCAGATGGCGGCCTATACGATCCGCGACGAGAAGGTGAAGGCGGAGCGGGATTACGTCTACGATCTCTTCCCGATCCTGAAGAAGCGCCGCACCACGCTGGCGGGCAACATGTCCGGCGGCGAGCAGCAGCTTCTCGAAGTGGCGATGGCCGTGCTCCAGCGACCGAAGGTGCTGCTGGTGGACGAACCGTCGGTCGGCCTGTCGCCCGCCGCCATCGGCATCGTCTTCGACGAGCTTTTGCGCCTCAACGCCTCCGGCCAGACCATCCTGCTCGTCGAGCAGAACACCAAGAAGGCCATGGAGGTCGCCGAGCGGGCGGTCATCCTGCGGCTCGGCAAGGTGATCTGGGACGGCAAGCCCGCCGATATCACCCATGACGAACTTGGCGAACTCTTCCTGACGGGCAAGATGCGCGGGGAAGCCGAGGCGCCGCACTGATCCAGCAATCGAGGTCATTCCCATGAGCACGTTCACCCCCGCCGCCCGCGTCTCGCGCATCAAGGTCTCGCCCAGTTCCGCCGCGTCGGCGCGGGCGCGCGACCTGAAGGCGGCCGGCCGCGATATCGTCGACATGACCGTCGGCGAGCCGGATTTCGACACGCCCGACGACGTGAAGGCCGCCGCCCACGCCGCCATCGACCGCGGCGAGACGAAATACACCGCCGTCAACGGCACGCCCGCCCTGCGCAAGGCGATCCTCGGCGATTTCCAGCGCCGCCTCGGCCTCGATTACGCGGAAAACGAGATCTGCGTCGGCGGCGGGGCGAAGCAGATCCTCTTCCTCGCGCTGATGGCGAGCGTCGAGAACGGGGCGGAGGTCATCGTGCCCGCGCCCTACTGGGTGTCCTATCCGGACATGGTGATCGCCAATGACGGCACGCCGGTCATCGTGGAATGCCCCGAGGCGCAGGGCTTCAAGCTGACGCCCGAGGCGCTGGAGGCGGCGATCACGCCGAAGACGCTCTGGCTGATCCTCAACGCGCCCTCCAACCCGACGGGCGCGGCCTATTCGCGCGCCGAGCTGGAGGCGCTCGGCGCGGTGCTGCTGCGCCACCCCCACGTCCTCGTGCTGTCGGACGATATCTACGACCAGGTCTGGTTCCGCGACGAGCCCATGACGACGCTCGCCGCCGCCGTTCCCGCGCTGAAGGACCGCATCCTCTTGACCAACGGCGTCTCGAAATCCTACGCCATGACCGGCTGGCGCATCGGCTATGCCGCCGGCCCCGCGCCGCTGATCGCCGCCATCAACAAGCTCCAGTCGCAGATGTCCTCCTGCCCGTCCTCGGTCAGCCAGGCGGCCGCGGCCTACGCGCTTTCCGCCGACCAGTCCTTCGTGACGGAGAGCGTGGAGGTCTACAAGGCGCGCCGCGACTATGCCTGCGCCCGGCTCAACGCCATTGCCGGCCTCTCCTGCACCGTGCCGGACGGCGCCTTCTACCTCTTCCCCAACTGCGCCGGGGTGATCGGCAAGCGCACGCCCGAGGGCAGGGTCATCGAGACGGACCTCGATTTCGTGCTCTACCTCCTCGACGGCGTCGGCGTCGCCGCCCTGCAAGGGGCCGCCTACGGCCTCTCCCCCCATTTCCGCCTGTCGATCGCCACGTCGATGGAGGCGATCCGGGAAGCGTGCGACCGTATCGAGAGGGCTGTTGCGGACCTTCGCTGAGGATGGCGGCAGGGCAACCGCCCCTCATCCGGCCTGCCGGCCACCTTCTCCCCGCAAGCGGGGAGAAGGGGA
>CAMLOC010000435.1 GCA_946481465.1 uncultured Shinella sp.
CCGTGCACATGGCCGATGCGCATCGGCCCCGCCCGCCCGCCGGTCGGCAGGATATCGACGGGGCGCCCGTCGTCCGGCCGACAATCGTCGGTGATCGAGCCGTCGGCGTGCAGCACGCGGCCGTCCGGCAGGTGCGTGTGGTCGTGGTTGTGGTTGTAGAAGGCGAGCGTCTGGCCGGCGCGGGCGCCGAAGAGCTTCAGATATTCCGGGCTCTGGCTGACGGTTTCCGGCGTGCCACGGCAACAGACATGGCCGTTGAGGCAGACGACGGTGTCGGTTTCCGCCATCACCACATGCAGGTCGTGCGAGATCAGCAGGATGCCGCAGCCGGTGGTGTTGCGGATCGTCTTGATGAGGTCGTAGAGCGCGATCTCGCCGGAGAAATCGACGCCCTGCACCGGTTCGTCGAGCACCAGCAGGTCCGGCTTGCGGGCGATCGCCCGGGCCAGCAGCGCGCGCTGGAACTCGCCGCCGGAAAGGTGCTGCACCTCGGCGCGGGCGAGATGGCGGATGCCGGTCGCCTCCAGCGCGGCGTCGATCTCCGCGCCCTTCAGCGAAGAGGTCAGCGTCATCAGCCGGTCGACGGTGAGCGGCATGGTCCAGTCGATCGAAAGCTTCTGCGGCACATAGCCGACCTTGAGGCCGGCCTTGCGCTCCACCCTGCCCTCGTCGGCCTTGAGCACACCGATCGCCGTCTTGGCGGTCGTCGACTTGCCGGAGCCGTTGGGGCCGATCAGCGTGACGATCTCGCCCGGCGCGATGGAGAATTCCACGCCGCGCACGAGCCAGCGGCCCTGGCGGCGCACGCCGACGCCCGCAAGCGAGACGAGCGGCGGGAGGGTCCTGGTGGGGGTCTGCAGCATCATTTTTCCAAAAGCCTGTTGCGTCAGTCTATGGCACACGTTATAGCATAACGCAATTGATGTAATAACATTACATTCACATTCAAGACGGAGATCCCCATGCAAAAGGCCGTTCGCGCCCTCCTCCTCACCACCGCGCTTCTTTCCGCCGGCACCGTTGCCGCGCGGGCCGACACCCCGAACGTGGTGGTGTCCATCAAGCCGATCCATTCGCTCGTCGCCGCGATCATGCAGGGTATCGGCGAGCCGGCGCTGGTCGTCGAGGGCGCGGCCTCGCCGCACACCTATGCGCTGAAGCCGTCCAATGCCGCCGCCCTGCAGGATGCCGATGTCGTCTTCTGGGTCGGCCACGGCCTGGAAGCCTTCCTCGAAAAGCCGCTGGAAGCGCTCGGCGACAAGGCGACCGTCGTGGAACTGGAGGATGCGCCCGGGCTCGAAAAGCTGCCCTTCCGCGAAGGTGGCCCGTTCGAGGCGCATGAACATGAGGGCGAGGACGGGCATGACCACGCCCACGGCGAGGAAGGCCACGATCATGCCCATGGCGAGGAGGGCCACGACCACGGCGCGGAAGCCGGCCACGAGGGGCACGAGCACGGCGCCTTCGACATGCATCTCTGGCTGAGCCCGGACAATGCCCGCGCCATCGCCGCGGAGGCCGCGCGCGTCCTGTCGGAAAAGGACCCGGCCCATGCCGCCGCCTACCAGGCGAACCTTGCGGCGCTGAGCGAAAAGCTCGGCGCGCTCGACACGGAGATCGCCGCCACCGTCGCGCCGGTTAAGGAAAAGCCCTTCGTCGTCTTCCACGACGCTTACCAGTATTTCGAGCACCATTACGGCGTGAACACCGCCGGCTCCATCACCGTCAGCCCGGAAACCCTGCCCGGCGCCGCGCGCCTCACGGAAATCCGTGACAAGGTCAAGACGCTCGGCGCGACCTGCGTCTTCGCCGAGCCGCAGTTCGAGCCCAAGCTGGTGAACGTCGTCATCGAAGGCACCGACGCGAAATCCGGCACGCTCGACCCGGAAGCCGCGACGCTCGACCCCGGCCCGGACCTCTATTTCACCCTGATGCGGAGCATCGCCACCTCGCTGCGCGACTGCCTCGGGCAGGCAAGCTGAGCGGGCAAGCCATCAGATAAGGAAACAGGCGGGAGCATCCCGCCTTTTTCGGCCCCAGAAATGTAATAGTATAACATTAAAAGGCATCGATCATGGACAACCGCCTTCCCGTCACCGTCCTCTCCGGCTTCCTCGGCGCCGGCAAGACGACGCTGCTCAACCATGTCCTGAATAATCGCAGCGGCCTGCGCGTCGCCGTCATCGTCAACGACATGAGCGAGGTCAACATCGACGCCGCCCTCGTGCGCGATGGCGGGGCGGACCTTTCGCGCACCGACGAACAGCTCGTGGAAATGACGAACGGCTGCATCTGCTGCACGCTGCGCGACGATCTCCTCACCGAGGTCCGCCGGCTGGCGGAGATGAACCGCTTCGACTACCTGCTGATCGAATCGAGCGGCATTTCAGAACCGCTGCCCGTCGCCACCACCTTCGATTTCCGTGACGAGAACGGCCGCAGCCTGTCGGATGTCGCCCGGCTGGACACGATGGTGACGGTCGTCGACGCCGCCAACCTGCTGAAGGACTACGCGTCCGAGGACTTTCTCGCCGACCGCGGCGAGACGGCCGGCGAAGGAGACGCGCGCACGCTGGTGGAACTGCTCGTCGAGCAGATCGAGTTCGCCGACGTCGTCGTCATCAACAAGACCGGCGCGGCCAGCCCCGCCGACCTGCGCGCCGCGCGCCAGATCGTCGCCGGCCTCAACAGTTCCGCCCGGGTCATCGAAACGGATTTCGGCCGTGTCGAACCCGCCGACATCCTCGGCACCGGCCGCTTCGATTTCGAAAGGGCGAGCGAGCACCCGCTCTGGTTCAAGGAGCTGCACGGCTTCGCGAACCATGTGCCGGAGACCGAGGAATACGGCATCCGCGCCTTCGTGTATCGCGCGAGGAAACCGTTCCATCCCGCGCGCTTCAAAGCCTTTCTCGACGAGAGCTGGCCGGGCGTCATCCGCGCCAAGGGGTTCTTCTGGCTCGCCACCCGGCCGCACCATGTCGGCGAACTCAGCCAGGCGGGCGCGCTGGTCAGGAGCGGCCGTCTCGGCCTCTGGTGGGCCGCCGTGCCGCGCCCGCACTGGCCGCAGGACCCGGCGGCGAGCGAGGCCATCGCCCGCGCGTCCGATCCCGTCTGGGGCGACCGGCGGCAGGAGCTTGTCTTCATCGGCGCGGACCCGATGGATGAGGCCGCGCTCCGCCGCCGGCTCGATGCCTGTCTCCTCGCGGCGGAAGCGTTCGAGCCGGCCCGCTGGGCGAACCTTCAGGACCCTTTCCCGCTCTGGACGCGCCAGGCGGGATGATGGCCCCTCACCGCGCGGTCGGTCCGTCAGGCGAGTTCGGCGGATTTCTTCCAGAGATTGATGTCCGCACCCTTGCTGTGGGTGTCGATCGCGGCCAGTTCATCCGCGGTGAAGGCGGTGTTTTCCAGCGCCTTGACGCAATCGACGATCTGCGCGGAGCGGCTGGCGCCGATCAGCGCGGAGGTGATGCGCCCGCCGCGCAGCACCCAGGCGATCGCCATCTGCGCCAGCGTCTGGCCGCGCCCTTCGGCGATCCCGTTCAGCTTGCGGATGTTGTCGATGATCTCGGGACGGATGAAATCCGTCTTGAGGAAGTGGTTCAGCGCCGCGCGGCTGTCGCCCGGAATGCCGCCGAGATATTTCGCCGTCAGCATGCCCTGCGCCAGCGGCGAGAAGACGATGGAACCGATGCCGAGGTCGTCCAGCGTGTCGACGAGGCCGTCCGTCTCGATCCAGCGGTTGAGCATCGAATAGCTCGGCTGGTGGATGATGCAGGGCGTGCCGAGGTCCTTCAGGATCGCGGCGGCCTCGCGGGTGCGCTTCGAATTGTAGGACGAGATGCCGACATAAAGCGCCTTGCCCGAGCGCACGATCTGGTCCAGCGCGCCGCAGGTCTCCTCAAGCGGCGTATTGGGGTCGAAACGGTGGGAGTAGAAAATATCGACGTAGTCCAGCCCCATGCGCTTCAGGCTCTGGTCGCAGGAAGCTATCAGATATTTACGGCTGCCCCATTCACCGTAAGGACCGGGCCACATGTTGTAACCTGCCTTGGAAGAGATGATCATCTCGTCGCGATAACCCCTGAAATCTGTCTTCAGAATTTCTCCGAAGGCGGTTTCGGCGCTGCCGGGCGGCGGGCCGTAATTGTTCGCGAGATCGAAATGGGTGATGCCGAGATCGAAAGCGCGGCGGCAAATGGCCTGTTTGGTCTGGTGCGGCGTATCGTTGCCGAAA
>CAMLOC010000436.1 GCA_946481465.1 uncultured Shinella sp.
GGCGACTGCGCGGCCCCACGGCAGGCACCCTACGCGTTTTTCGAGGGCCGCAAGGCCGGATTGGAGATCTGACATGGCAGACGTCGAACTCGGGCAGCAGGAAGCCGAGGAACTGGCGCTGAGGGCCTGCCGCGGCGCCGGGGCGAACGAGGCGAGCGCCCGCGCGCTCGTCGACGCGACGCTGTCGGCGGCCCGCTTCGGCCCGGCGACCCTCGGTTTTCCGCATATGGTGGACTACCTGAACAGCTTTCGCGAGGGCCGCATCAATTGCTCGCCCGCGCCGACCCTGACGCGGCCGCTTCCCGCCATGCTCGTCTCGGATGCGGACGGCGGCGTCGCCCAGCTCGGCTTCGACCTCGCCTTCGACGATATCGTCGGGGCGGCGCGCAAGGCCGGCATCGCGATCTTCACCCAGACCAACAGCTACACGGCCGGCGAACTCGGCTACTATGTCCGCCGTCTCGCGGCGGAAGGGCTCGTCGGGCTGGCGGCGACCAATGCCAACGCCATGGTCGTGTCGAAACCGGGCGGCCCCGCGGTCTACAGCACCAATCCCCTGGCCTTCGGCTTCCCGCTCGGCGAGGCTTCACTGCCCATGGTCATCGACCAGGCCTCCAGCGCCACGGCCTTCGTCAATATCGTCGCCGCCGCGGCGGAAGGGCGTTCCATTCCCAGGGGCTGGGCCGTGGACGAGAACGGCGCCGACACCGAGGATCCGGAAAAGGCCCTCGGCGGAGCCCTCCTCCCCTTCGGCGGACGCAAGGGCGGCAATGTCGCCCTGCTCGTCGAAATGCTCTCCGCCGGTCTTTCGGGCGGGCCGTGGTCGCTCGACACGCCGGATTTCCGCTCCGGCAGCACGCGCCCGGCGGTCGGGCTGACGGTGCTGGCCATGATGCCGGGCGCACCCGGCCAAGGGCGCATCGCCCGCGCCCACGAACAGACCCGCCGGCTCGCGGGGCTCGATGTCTTCATTCCCGGCGTCAGCGACGTGGAATTCCCGCCCTCGCCCTCCAAGAGGCTGGCAATGCCCGCCAGCGTCCACGAGGCGGTCCGCGCCTTTGCCGCGGCCGGATCGGCTTAAAGAAAACAGGAGCACCGACAATGGCCTTCAAGAGAACGATCAACGCCGTCGATACCCATGCCGGCACGCCGATGCGCGTCGTCACCGGCGGCATTCCGAACATTCCCGGCAAGACCGTCTACGACAAGATGAAATGGATGGAGGCCAACGACGACGGCTTGCGCAAGCTGCTGCTGCGCGAACCGCGCGGCTATCCGGCCCATTGCTGCAACATCATCGTGCCGCCCGGCCATCCGGAGGCGGACGCCGGCTATGTCATCATGGAGCAGATCGAGTATCCCGTCATGTCCGGCGGCAACACGATCTCGGTGGCGACGGTTCTCCTCGAAATGGGCCTGCTGCCGATGAAGGAGCCGGTCACCGAACTCACGCTCGAAGCGCCCGCCGGGCTCATCCGCATCACCGCTGAATGCCGGAACGGCAAGGTGAAGAGCGTGAAGTTCAAGAACGTCCCGGCCTTCGCGGCGCATCTAGACGCGCTCATCGATGTGCCGCATCTCGGCAAGGTCCGGGTCGATGTCGGCTGGGGCGGCATGTTCTACGCCATCGCCGACGTGCGCCAGTTCCCGGGGCTTGAGCTCATCCCCGAGCACGGCAAGGAGATCGCCCGCATCTCGTCGATGATCCGCCAGGCCGCCATCGAGCAGCTTCCCGTCGAACATCCGGACTATCCGGGCGTCGGCATCACCATTTCCCAGCTTTCCGGGCCGACGGACGACCCGGATGCCGACTGGAAGAATGCGGTGACGATGGCATCGGGCGATTTCTCGTGGGACAACCCGTCGACCTGGACCGGCGCCCTCGACCGCTGCCCCTGCGGCACGGGCACCTGCGCGAAGATGGCGGTCCTCCATGCCAAGGGCGAACTTCCGCTCCACCGGGATTTCCGCCACCAGGGGCTGCTCGGCAATGTCTATACCGGGCAGCTTGTCGAGGAGGTCACGATCGGCGGGCGCGCCGCCGTGGTGCCGACCGTCAGCGGGAAAAGCTGGATCTACGGTATCAACACGATCGTGCTCGACCATGACGACCCCTTCACCGAAGGCTTCACCGTCGGCGATACCTGGGCCTGACGGTCCGGACGGCGGCCGTCGCCGGCCGCCGTCTCGACATCAGCCGTAAGTCGCCACGGGGGTGCCGAGAACCTCCATCCGCGGCGTGATGCCGAGGCCGGGCAAGGAGGGCGCGATCACCCGGCCGTCGCGCAGGGCAAACGGCCCGTCCGCCGTCTTCAGCGTCACCATGTCCCGGCATTCGAGCACGCTTCTGAGGTTCTTCCCGGGAACCGTCTGGCCGAGATGGACGATGGCGGCGAAGGCGATGTCCGATCCGGTGGTTTCCTGCACGCTGACGGTGTAACCGGCCGCAAGGCAGATATCCCGGTGGCGCCGGCCGCGGGTGAGGCCGCCGTTCTTGGAGATCTTCAGCCCGATGCCCTCGGCCGCATCGTCGCCGACAAGCTGGGCGATGGCGGCATCGTCCGTCGCCAGTTCGTCGAAGATGATCGGCACGTCGGTGCGCCGGCGCAGCGACACGCACTCCCGCCAGGTGGCGCACGGGGCCTCCAGCACGAAATCGAGCCCGGCCGGCAGCAGCCGCAGCATCCGGAGGGCGGTCTCCACCGTCATGCCGCCGTTCGCGTCGACGATGAAGAATTCGCCGGGCCGCTTGTCGGCAAGGGAGGCGGCGATGCGCTCGGCATCCACCGCCGGCTCGTCGCCGATCTTGACGGAATGGGCGACATAGCCCAGCGCCCGGTGCTCGGCGACACGCCGGCGCATGTCGTCCGGCGCCCCCATATAGATCGAGGAGATCACGGGCATCGCGACGTCCGTGCGTCCGCCGAGCAGGTCGCAGACGGGCATTCCCACAGATTTGCCGAAGACGTCCCAACAGGCGACGTCGATCGCCGTCTTGGCATGGAGATGGCCGACCAGCGCCTGGTCCATCGCCTCGTTGATACGGTCGACCCGCCGCGGATCGAGCCCGATCAGGCTCGGCGCGATTTCCGCGATGCCGGCGCGCACCCCGCGGGCATGGGAGGCGATCCAGGTGGAGCCGAAGGGTGTGCTCTCCCCCCAGCCCTCAAGGCCGCTGTTCGTCGTGACGCGCACGAGGGTCGCATCGAAACTGCGATACTCCCGCCCGCCGGAGAGCCGGTAGACGCCGCCCGCATAGGGCAGGTCGACCTGGAAAACGTCAATTCTTTCGATCTTCACGTCGGTCATCGTCGATCTCTCATTCGGGAATGACAAGCACGAGCTTGCCGATGGTGCCTTTTGCCAGGAAATCCTTCTGGGCTTCGGCGATCTCCTTCAGCGGATAGGTGCGGGCGACGAGCGGCCGGATTTCGCCGCGCTCGATATAGGAAACGAGGTTTTCGAAGACCGCGTCGTCCTGAAAGGTGCAGCCGAAGAAGGTGAGGTCCTTCAGATAGAGCGTGCGCACGTCCAACTCGACGATGGGACCGGCGATCGCGCCCGCGACGGCGTAGCGTCCACCTTTCTTGAGGACGTCGAGCAGTTCGCCGAACCCCGGCCCGGCCGCCACGTCCAGCACGACATCGACGGTCTCGTTGCCGAGCGTTGCGGCGATGCTCTCGCCGCGCGGCAGCACCCGGTCGGCGCCGAGCGCCAGCAGGGGTTCGGCCTTGTCGCGGCCGGCAACGGCGGTCACCGTCGCCCCGCGCCGCCTGGCGAGCTGTATGGCCGCGGAGCCGACGCCGCCGGAGGCTCCGGTAATCAGCACATGTTCGCCCCGGCCGACATTCGCCCGGTGCAGCATGCCCTCCGCGGTGGAATAGGCGCAGGGCATGGAGGCAAGCTCCACAGCGCTCCAGTCGCATTCGACCCTGTAGGTCTCGCGCGCCGGCGCCCTGGCATATTGGGCAAAGCCGCCGTCGCATTCCGAGCCGAAGGTCCAGCACTGGAAGGGGCGGAAATCCACATAGGTCCGCAGCATGTTGCGCACGATGACCCGTTCGCCGATGCGGCCCCGGTCGCCCCCCTCGCCGACGGCCACGATGCGGCCGCAGCAATCGGCGCCCTGGATGCGGGGAAACGCCATCGCCGTGCCGGACCAGGACGCATCCGCATCCTGCGCGGACTGGACTACACCTTCGCCGGCGTGTTCTCGGTCTTCGCCGTGA
>CAMLOC010000437.1 GCA_946481465.1 uncultured Shinella sp.
GGCCGGGCGGCGTGCGGGCCGCCGTCAGGTGCGCCGGCCGGCTGCGGCCGAACGCAGATTGTCGAGCAGGACGGCGAGAAGCAGGATGAGGCCGCGCACGACATATTGGTAGAAGGCCTGGATGTTGAGGAGGTTCATGACGTTCTCGGCGATGCCCATGATCAGCACGCCGACGACGACGCCCGTCATTGCCGCGCGACCGCCGGCCAGCGACACGCCGCCGAGCACGCAGGCCGAGATGACCGAGAGCTCGAGGCCCGTCGCGGCATTCGGCTGGCCCGAGGTGATGCGCGAGGCGAGCAGCACGCCGGCGACGGCGCAGACGAGGCCCTGCAACGCGAAGATCCAGATGCGCATGTTGGAGACGTTGACGCCGGCAAGGCGCGAGGCCTCGGGATTGCCGCCGATCGCCAGCGTGTTCTTGCCGAAGACCGTGCGGTTCAGCACGAAGCCGAAGAGGATGAAGAAGGCGACCATGACCCAGATCGGCGTGGGGATGCCCAGGAACTTCGACAAGGCGAGCTGGTAGAAGCCCGGATCGTTGATGCCGACGGCGCGGCCGTCCGAGGCGATCAGCGCGAGGCCGCGCACGATCTCCATGGTGGCGAGCGTGGTGATCAGCGCGTTGATGCGGAAGCGGGCGATCACCACGCCGTTGACCAGGCCGACGGCGCCGCCGCAGACAAGCGCGGCGAGGAGGCCGACGAGAATCGAGCCCGAGGCGTTCGACGCCATGACGGCGACCATGCCGGAAAAGGCGACGGTGGAGCCGACCGACAGGTCGAAGTCGCGCGAGGCGAGGCAGAACATCATCGTGCAGGCGACGATGCCGATGGTGACGACCGATTGCAGCAGGCCGAGCATGTTGCGCTCGGTCAGGAAGTTGGGCACCGTCAGCGCCACGATGGCGAAGGCGACGGCGAAGATGACGACCAGACCCTGTTCGCCGAGGAGGAGTTTTTTCAAGGACGTCATCGTGACTGGACCTGCTGGTTGGGAACGTCGGGAAGGGCGGCGGCGAGGATGCGGCGCTCATCGAAGTCGGCCCGCTCGATGTTTGCGGCGACGCGGCCCTCGCACATGACCATGATGCGGTCGGTGATGCCCATCACCTCGGGCAGTTCGCTGGAGATGACGACGATCGCCATGCCCTGGCCGGCGAGTTCATAGAGGATCTCGTAGATTTCCGACTTGGCGCCGACATCGATGCCGCGCGTCGGCTCGTCGATGATGAGGACTTTCACGCCCTGCTCGGACAGCCAGCGACCGAGAATGACCTTCTGCTGGTTGCCGCCCGACAGGTTGACGATCTCCTGCTTGCGTGAGGGCGTGCGCACGCGCAGTTTTGCAATGAAGCGGTCGGCAAGCTCGGCCTCCTTCTTCGGCCGGAGAAGGCCGAAGGGAGAGAAGTGGCGGCGCGAGGAGATCGTCATGTTCTCCTCGATGTCGCGGCCCTGCACGATGCCGTCGAACTTGCGGTCTTCCGGGCAGAGCACGATGCCGGCGCGGATCGATTGCGGCGGGCTGTCGGGTGTGACGGGGCTGCCGTCAATGCTGACCGTGCCCTGCGAGCGGCTGTCGGCGCCGTAGACGAGGCGGGCCATCTCGCTGCGGCCGGCGCCGATGAGGCCGAAGAAGCCGAGGATCTCGCCCTGGCGCACGGAAAAATCGATCGGCGTGCGCAGCTTGCGGCCGGCAAGGTTCTTCACCTCCAGCCGCACCGCACCGCGCTCGCGGGGGCGAAAACCCCAGATGTTGGAAATCTCGCGGCCGACCATCTCGGAAATGATCCGGTCGCGCGTCACGTTCGCGATATCGGGATGATGGGCCGCCAGCTTGCCGTCGCGCAGCACCGTGAGGCTGTCGCACAGGCGGAAGATTTCGTCGAGGCGGTGCGAGACGTAGAGGATGACCTTGCCCTGCGCGCGCAGGCGGTCGATCAGGGCGAAGAGGATCTCGCTTTCGCGCGAGGAGAGCGAGGAGGTCGGCTCGTCGAGCGCGATGACGCGCGCATCGGCCATCACGGCCTTGGCGATCTCGACCATCTGGCGCTCGCCGATGGACAGGGCGGCGACCTTGGCGGCCGGATCGATATCGATGCCGATATCCTTCAGCTTCTCCTTGACGACGCCGACGAGGCGCGTGCGGTCGATGACGCCGGCCTTGCCGGGAAAGCGGCCGAGCCAGAGGTTTTCGGCGACCGTCAGCTCGGGCACGAGCTGGAGTTCCTGGTGGATGACGATGACGCCGGCCTCGAAGGCGTCGCGCACCGAGCGATAGTGCTGCACCTTGCCGTCGATCAGGATCTCGCCGGTATCGGCGGCCTGGTCGCCCGAGAGCACGCGGATGAGGGTCGACTTGCCCGCGCCGTTCTCGCCCATCAGGCCGTGCACCGCGCCCTTCTTTACCGAGAAGGAGACGTCGGCGAGCGCCTGCACGCCGGGATATCCCTTGGATATCGCCTTGAATTGAAGGAAGTCCTGCATCTTTCCGCCCCGAAAAGAGGCCCGGCGGCCCAAAAGCCTTGAGCTGCGCCGCCGGGCTAACGTCATCCTGGGAGGATGATCATTCGATGCCGAGGTCCTTGCGAACCGTCTCGTAATTGTCGCGCAGGGCGACCTGGCCGGCGGTCAGGATCAGCTTTTCCGGCTCCTTGCCGTTGGCGACCCACTCGTACATGTTGAGCGCGGTCTCGTAGCCGTGGCGCTTCGGCGAGATGATCACGGTGCCGAAGAAGCCGGTGGCAGCGGGCTTCTTGAACTCGTTGATCGCCGAATCCGCGCCGCCGATGCCGACGCCGATCATGCTGTCGGCGGCAATGCCGACGCTTTCGGTGGCGCGCACCGCGCCAAGCACGGCCTCGTCATTGAGGCCGACGGCGATCCAGTGCTTGATGCCGGCATTCTTGTTGAGGACGACGGTGGAGGCGTTGAGGGCTGCTTCCGTGTCGGTCTTGGCCTGCGGCGCGTCGAAGATGTTGGCTTCCGGGAAGCCGGCGGCCTTCAGCACGGAGAGCGCGCCTTCGACGCGGTCGACGGCGGTCGGCAGCTGGTCGTAGGAGACGCGGATCGCGCCGACGTCCTTCATGTCCCAACCGCGCTTCTTGATCTCCGCGACGATGGTCTCGCCCACGGCCTCGCCGATCTTGGTGGCGGAGATGCCCATATGCGGCACGTCCTCGATCGGGCTGCCGTCGGCATTGACCAGGCGGTCGTCGACGGTCATCAGCTTGAGGTCGTTGGCGGCCGCCTTGGCGACGATGCCCGGGCCGAGCTTGACGTCCGGCGTGCAGATGATGAAGCCCTGGGCGCCCTGCGCGCCGAGATTGTCGATGGCCGACTGAACCTTCTCGCCATCCTCGGCGCCGATCTTGACGAGGGTGAAGCCCTTCTCCTTGGCGGCGACTTCCGCGAACTTCCATTCGTCCTGGAACCACGGCTCTTCCGCCTGCTTCACGACGAAGCCGATCTTCACGTCGGCGGCAAAGGTGGAGGTTGCGGCGAATACGGCGACGGTGCCGGCCAGGATGGCTGTTTTGATGAAGCCCATTGTCTCTCTCCCAAATTAACTGCGCCTGCAGTGGGTCTTGGTGTAGTGTCTTTCATCATATTCGTCAATTGCCTTTGTATGATGAATGAAATATCAGTGTATGACAGTAATGCCGCAACGATGCCAAACCGACCGTCGCCATCGGGCGTGAAACGGGATATGCATCGCGGACGAACGGGGTGGAGAATGAGCGTGCAGGAACAGGACGTGCCCGAGGGCGAAGGCGGCGTGCGGCGCCCCCGCGTGCAGAAGAACGTCACGCGGGCGATCGCCTCGGATATCTGCGCCGACGTCTTCCCGATCGGTGGTTTCCTGCCGACGGAGAACGATCTGTGCCAGCGCTACGGCGTTAGCCGTACCGTCATCCGCGAATCGCTGAAGATTCTCGAATCCAAGGGGCTGGTGCGGGGGCGCTCGCGCGTCGGCACCGTCGTCTGCTCCAAGGAGGAATGGAACATCCTCGACCAGCAGGTGCTGGAATGGATCGGTCCGCGCATCTTCGAACTCGACCTCCTCGCCTGCGTGCTCGATGCGCGCCGCGCCATCGAGCCCTTCGCCGCCGAATTCGCCGCCGAGCGCGCCACCGTGCAGGACGTCGCCGAGATCGAGCGGGCCTGGGAGCGCATGCGGGATGCGGAAGGCGATCTCGAAGCCTTCACGCAGGCCGACGTCGCCTTCC
>CAMLOC010000438.1 GCA_946481465.1 uncultured Shinella sp.
CCTCGCGCACGACCTTGATCGTGTTGATCTTGTTGCCGCCGATGTCGGTCAGGACGACCGTGAACTCGGTCTTCTCCTCGGCCGCTGCGGCCCCGCCGCCCGCGGCGCCGCCGGCCATCGGCATGACCATCGGCATCGCCTCCGCCGTGATCGACCTCGACAAGCTCCTGGAAAACAGCGGCTTCGACAAGGACCTGACGGTCGCCGTCTCGCTTTCCAGCCGGCCGCATGTCGGCGGTGAGGCGCGCACCTTCTTCAGCACGGCCGCCCCTGTCGATACCGATCCCGTGGTGATGACCATCGACATCGGCCACGAAGCCTGGACCATGTCGGCCACCCCGCAGGAAGGCTGGCACCAGCCCTCCGCCGACCTCGCCATCTTCCGCGCCGGCCTGGCGCTGCTGGCTGTCATCATCGTCGCGCCCATGTTCTGGGTCGGTTACCTGATGAAGGATCGCCACCGGCATATCCTGGCGCTGCAGGACCGCGAAGACCGGCTCGAAACCGTCTCGCAGCGCCTGCAGCTGGCGCTCGACGCTTCCCAGGTCGGCGTTTGGGAATACGACACCGAAACCGCGACCCTCACCTGGGACGCCCGCATGCGTGCGCTCTACAACGTGCCGCCCGACCAACCGATCTGCCGCTACGAGGACTGGCGCGCCGCGCTCCACCCCGACGACCTGGAGGACGCCGAGCGCGTCTTCACCAATGCCATCGACGCCGAACGGCCTTATCTCACGGGCTTCCGCGTGCTGACCGCCGACGGCGACATCCGCCACATCCGCGCGCACGGCATGACCTACCGCACCTCGTCGGGTGCCAAACGCATTGTCGGCGCCAATTGGGACGTGACGGAAGACAACCGCCTGCAGGCCGAACTGCTCGAGGCCAAGCTGACGGCCGAGGCGCAGAACCGCGCGCTGGAAGACGCCCGCCTCGTGCTGGAGCACAACTCGCTGCACGATGCCCTCACCCGGCTTCCCAACCGGCGCTTCCTCGACCAGCAGATAGCCCTTGCCGGTGCCGGCGGGGACACCCGCCCGCTGACCCTCCTGCACATCGACCTGGACCGCTTCAAGGACATCAACGACACGCTTGGCCACGCCGCCGGCGACGAGGTGCTGAAACAGGCGGCGAGCGTACTGCGCACCCATATCCCGGCGGAGGACTTCATCGCCCGCATCGGCGGCGACGAATTCGTGCTGCTGTCGCGCCGTGACCCGGCGAAGGCCGATTTCAGCGCGCTCTCGGCCCGCCTCATCGCGGCGATCAGCGAGCCGATGGCGATCGAGGGCCACGACTGTCGCATCGGCGCCAGCATCGGCATCGCCACGCGCAACGACGCGGAAGAATCCGCCGAACAGCTGCTCGTCAACGCCGACATAGCGCTCTACGAGGCCAAGCGCCGCGGCCGCAACCGCGTCGAAACCTTCAACGACGAACTGCGCCTGCGCACCGTCGAGGTCAAGCGGCTCGGCGACGACATCCTGCGCGGCCTCGAGCGCGGCGAATTCCGCCCCTTCTTCCAGCCGCAGTTCGATGCCGAGACGCTGGAGATCGTCGGCGTCGAGGCGCTGGCGCGCTGGCAGCACCCGACGCGCGGCATCATCGCACCCGATATCTTCCTGCCGGTGGCCGAAAGCCTCAATGTCGTCGCCCGGATCGACGAGACGATCCTCGACCAGGCCCTGTTCCAGTCCATGCGCTGGGAGGGACAGGGGCTCGGCATCGCGCGCGTCTCCGTCAATGTCTCCTGCCAGCGCCTGCGCGACGATCGCCTTCTCGAAAAACTGCGCGCCATGAACATCCGCCCCGGCTCGCTGACCTTCGAACTCCTGGAATCGATCTCCTTCGATACATTCGACGACGGGCTGAAGCAGGCCATCGACGACATCAAGACCCTCGGCATCGATATCGAGATCGACGACTTCGGCACCGGGCACGCCTCCATCATCAGCCTCCTGGAACTGTCGCCGCAGCGGCTGAAGATCGACCGCCGCCTGGTGCTGCCCCTGCTCGAATCCACCGCCCAGCAGAGCCTCGTCCGCTCGATCGTCGACATCGGCAAGGTGCGCGGCATCGAGACGGTCGCCGAAGGCGTCGAGACGCTGGCGCATGCCGAGCTGCTGCGCAGCCTCGGCTGCCATGTCCTGCAGGGCTATGCCTTCGCCAGGCCGATGGGCGCGGACGACTTCCTCGCCTTCGCCAAGGCGCGGGGCTGGATGCCGGCGGGAAAAGGCGGGGTCACGGCGGCAAGAGCGAGCTGAGCGCATCCGCGACGGCCCTGCCGTCATGCTGGCCGCGCTGCCAGGGATCCTCGAACTCGCCGATCACCCGCTCGATACCGAGCCGCGCGCCCACATCCTCCAGCGCGCCGTTGCCGAGATAGGCGAAGGGTCCGACGGTCTTTTCGAAGGGCAGGAGCTGGTGGTTCGCCAGGACATGGGTGAAGGGTCGCGCATCCGCGCCCTCCTGCCGCCGCCAGAGCGCCGCGGCGATCTCCAGCATGCGTGCCAGGTCCAGCCCGCGGGTCTCGCGGCATTGCAGCATGTTGCCGATGAAGATGCGGCGCGCATGGACGTTGCGCGCAATCGCCGGCACGATGCCCTCGACGAGGAAATGCGGAAGCACGCTGGTGAAGAAGCTGCCCGGGCCGAAGACGATGGCATCGGCGCTTTCGAGGCTTTCCAGCACCGCCTCGTTGGCCGGCACGCCGGCGCCGTTCCGGCCGGACAGCGCGATGTCGCGGATGCCGGTCTCGCTCGCCGCATCGTCGAGCGCCGTCACCCTGTGCTGTCCCTCGACGCGGCTGCCGTCATTCAGCATGGCCGAGAGATCGACGCCGTCCGCCGTCGTGGAGGGCCAGACATGGCCGGCGATGTCGCAGAGCTTGCGGAAAACGAAGATGGCGGTGTTGATGTCGCTGTTATGGGCGAGATGCGCGCCCGTCAGGATGAAATTGCCGATGCTGCCGTTGCGGAAATCGAAATCCGCGCCGATCGCCGCGCGGAAGGTGCGCAGGTAATTGAGGATCGCGCCGCGCAGGCCCGGCTCCATACGCTCCAGCAGCGGATGGCGGCCTTCGGCGTAGAGCGCGAATTCGGTGCGGGCGTCCTCCTCGGCCCCGCTGGTCATGCGCGCATTGCAGACCTTGACGACATCGCCCGCCCGGCCCTCGCCATGGGCCATGGTCATCAGCGCCTGGCGGATATCGCCGACCGCCAGCACGCCGAGGCTTTCGCGGATGATCTTCGAACTGCCGCCGCTGTCCCAGGCCGGCACGATGCGCGTCAGACGCACCGGCTTGGAAAGCAGCGCCAGATTGGTCGTGCGGCACGCGGTGCCGCCCGAAAAGAGCACGATATGGGGCAAGCGGCCTTCGGCCATCCGGTCTCCTGTTGCTCAAGGCCCGATATTATAGGCCGCGCCGATGAGGGTCTTTGTATAATCCTCCCGCGGCGCGCTGAAAATGGCGTCCGTCGGCCCCTCCTCGACGATCTTGCCGTCCTTCATCACGACCACATAGTCGCTCATGGCGCGCACCACCGAGAGATCGTGGCTGATGAAGACATAGGAAAGGCCGTATCGGGACTGGAGATCGCGCAGGAGCTCGATCACCTGGCCCTGCACCGAGCGGTCGAGCGCCGAGGTCGGCTCGTCGAGGATCACCGCCTGCGGCTTCAGGATCATCGCCCGCGCGATCGCGATGCGCTGGCGCTGGCCGCCCGAGAATTCGTGCGGATAGCGGTTGCGGGCCGCCGGATCGAGCCCGACTTCCTTCAGCGCCGCGATCGCCCGCTTGTCGCGGTCGGCCCGCGAAAGCTGCGGCTCGTGCACGTAAAGCCCCTCGGTGATGATCTCGCCGACCGTCTGGCGCGGCGAGAGCGAACCGTAGGGATCCTGGAAGACGACCTGCATGCTGCGCCGAAGCGGCCGCATGCCCGTCCGGTCGAGGCCGGAAATATCCGTCTTGCCGAAGCGGTACGCCCCCTTGCTGGAGATGAGCCTGAGCAGCGCCCGCCCGAGCGTCGATTTCCCCGAGCCGGATTCGCCCACCACGCCGATCGTCTGCCCCTCGCGCAGGCTGATGCCGACATTGTCGACGGCGCGGAAGGTGCTGGCGCGTTTCTTCAGGAAGCCACCGTCGATCTTGTAGTCGACGACGACGTTCCGGCCTTCCAGGATGATCGGCGCGTCGTCCGCCGGCGGCGCCTTGCGGCCATGCGT